>NZ_JBHSQK010000074.1:0-37761 GCF_042658055.1 Pseudonocardia lutea | reverse complement strand
CCAGGTAGCAAGCAATCCGAGCTACCGGGGGAACCTCACTGGCTGGAACGACGGGCAACCCTACGACCCCACCCGACACGGCGATGCCGCGCAACTGCCCGAAACCCCGGCCGCAGCGTGACAACGATCTAGAGGTTGACACAGAGGGTGTCACGAGATCTCCAGGAGACGGACGGGCCGAGGCGCGGGCCCCGAGGTGGGCGCGGGAACGGGCAGGACGGCGAGGTCGGGCCGGGCGAGGCGAACGGCCGACGCAGGACCGGGAAGCAGCCGCACGGCACGCTGGCCGAGGTCGGCGAGGATCGCGCCGGCGGCGCCGTCGTCGGCCGGGGTCCAGGTGTGCCTGCCGGGTGCGCCGACGGCCCGTGCGCCCGGGCGGCGCAGGTAGACCAGGATCCCGCCCTCGCGGGCGACCAGGGCCGCGGACTCTGCGAAGCGCCCGGCGCAGTCGCAGGTCAGGGCACCGAAGACGTCGCCGGACACGCACTCGGCGTGAACCGCGACTAGCGGCCGGCTCGCCGGCCCGCGCCCGACAAGCGCAACGTGCTCGGTGCCGGTGACCTCGTCGCGGTACCCCACCGCGTCGAGCGGCCCGTGTTCGGTGGGCAGCCGGGTGGTGGCGGCGCGGGTGACCCGGCCCCGCTCACCGTCGCCGAACCGGAGCCGATGGTCGACGAGCTCGGCGATGTCGAGGACCGGCAGGTCGTACCGCGCGGCGAGCAGGGCCGCGTCCTCGCTGCCGGCCATACCCGTGCCGTCGCCGACCAGCTCGGCGATCAGGGCGACCGGGGGCAGCCCGGCCAGCCGGCACAGGTCCACCCCGGCCTCGGTGTGCCCAGGCCGGGCAACCACTCCACCGGCGCGGGCCCGCAGCGGGAGCAGGTGCCCCGGCCGGACGAGGTCGGCAGGCCCGCTAGCGGGATCGGCGAGAACCCGGGCGGTGCGTGCCCGGTCCTTCGCGCTGATCCCCGTACCGACGCCGTGCGCCGCGTCGACAGAGACCGTGTAGGCCGTGCCGCGCGGATCCCGGTTGTCGCGGACCATTGGATCAAGGGCGAGGGCGTCGGCGCGCTCGGCGCTGAGCGGGGCACAGAGCAGGCCCGACGTGTGCCGGACGGCCCACGCGGTCCACCGCGGCTCGGCCAGCGCGGCCGGGAGGATCACGTCGTACTCGTTCTCCCGGCCGGCATCGTCGGCGACGAGCACCGGGCGGCCGGCGCGCAGCGCGGCCACCGCGGGGCCGACCCGGTCGACGAGCGTGGCGGCTTCGGGCTGAGCACTCATCACGCAGCCAGCGCGGAGAGTGCGTGGAACCGGCTGCTGTGGAAGACGAGCGGTGCGACATCGTCGTGGGTCTGCAGGGCCTCCACACGCAGGAGCACCAGGTCGTGGTCCCCGGCCGTGACGATCCGGTGGATCGAGCAGTCGAGCCAGGCCGCGGCGTCGTGCAGCAGCACCGCACCCTCTTCGGTCGCGATGTAGCCGATACCGGCGAACCGATCCCCGGTCTTCGAGGCGATCTGCCGGCACGCCCGGTCGTGCGTGGACCCGAGCACGGACAGCCCGAGCCGCGGCCGGTCAGCCAGCAGCGGCCAGGTCGTCGAGGTGTGCTGCACGCACACCGACACCAGCGGCGGGTCCATCGACACGGACACGAACGAGCTGGCGGCGATGCCGACCGGGGCACCATCGCGCAGCGCGCAGACGGCGGTCACCCCGCTGGGGAAGGCGCCGTAGGCCCGCCGCAGCGCACCAGTCTCGGTCGGATCGGGGACGATCATCAAAGCCTCCTGTCACTATGCGGTGAGGTCTACGGAACCGCCCGGATGTTGCACGCGCATTACGCGTGACGATCGGCGGATTGCGCTGCCGGCTGCCCTGCGTACAGGACTTTGACCAGCGGCGACGTCGTGAGGACGCGGGCAATACGCCATGAGCTATCCCCCCCCCCCGCTGACGGCGGAGGAACCGGTCCCGCGCCGCTTCGTCCGCCGCGCCACCGACTGATGTGCACGATCGCGGATGCGTGTCCAACGGATCATGACTGTCAACGCCACGAGCGTCAGGACACCTGTTCGGCGCGGCGCAGCAGATCATCCGTCACGTCGTCGATCAGCGGGCGCCCCGCGCGGTACGCCTCCACCTGCCCCGCGACCAGCGCCGCGAGATCCCGCGCCGTACTGCGGGCGTCGCCGGCCATGTGAGGGGTGAGGAGCACGTTCGGCATGCGCCATAGTGGGTGGTCGGCCGGGAGCGGCTCGGGATCGACGACGTCCAGGCTCGCCCGGATCCGGCCGGTCGCCAGCTCGGCCACCAGGGCGGCCGTGTCGACGGTGGCGCCCCGCCCGATATTGCTGAACAGGGCGCCGTCGCCCATCCGTGCCAGAAATGCCGCGTCGACGAACCTTCGCGTCTCCGGCCCGAGGGGCAGTGCCGAGGCCACGACGTCAGCTCGGGCCAGCCAGTTCTCCAGCTCGCCCAGCGGGCGGACGTGTCGCCCGGCCTCGACCCGCGCGGTGCGGGCGAACGGCACGACCGTAGCCCCGCAGGCCTCCAGCCTCCGGGCCAGTGCCTTCCCCACCACGCCGTGCCCGAGCTGCACCACCGTCGCGCCCACGAGACTCTCCAACATGGATGCCGGGATCGCGCTGGTCGGGTCGTCCACGTCGACCCAGTCGCCGCGGTCCTGGGCGCGCACGTAGTCCGGGAGCCGCCGCAAGGCCGCGAGAATCCCGAGCAGTCCCTGCTCAGCGGTGGTCTCGGCGATCACGGACGCCGCATTGTGCAGCCGTGCGCCCGCGGGCACGTACTCGGCCACATAGTCGTAACCCACGCTGAGCACCTGCACCCGCTCCACACGGGACAGCTTCCGCATCCGACGGCGGCGGGCGGGCCCTCCGCGTCGGTCGATCGCCACGAATCGGACGTCCGCCTCCGGCACCGCACCCGCCTCCAGCTCGTCCCACAAGGCGTGCCGCCAGCCCACAGGAGGCGTGCCCAGCGCCCGCAACTGCAGGTCGTCCGTCACCAGCACAGCACTCGACCCCATCCGAAGGTCCTCTCTCATCCGATCCGTACCCGCCTCGCCGCCAGCAGCGCAGCCACCAGCCCGATGACCCCCAACGTCGCCGCCGTCGCGACGTAGCCCGCCACACCGCCCGGCGCCCCCAGGACGACGGCCAGTACCAACGCCGTGCTGAGGGCGAGCGCCCCGTTGTGCAGCACCGACCGGAACCCGTTGGCAATCGCCCGACGGTCCGGTGCCACACCGTCGATCACCCGTCTGGTGATCGAGGCCATGAACATGCCCTCGCCGAACCCTGTCAGCAGCAGGAGCAGCGAGATCCCGACGACGCCCGGCGCGGCCCCCAACACCCCGGCGAGGCCGACCATCGAGCACCCGACACCGAGGGCACCCGCTGTCGTCAACGCACGCGCCGAGATCCGCCGGGCCAGCATTCCGGTCACGGGCGAGGCGACGACGAGGGCCAGCCCCATCGGCAGCGCCAGCGCCCCCGCAACGCCGGCGGACATACCTCGCACGGTCTGCAGATAGAGCACCACCAACAGCACCGACGCCCCGAACGCGAGGCCGGCGCAGAAGGACGAGCCGTAGGCGTAGCCGCGGTCCCCGCCCAGCAGGCGCAGATCCAGGATCGGCTCCCGTACCCGCCGCTCGACCATCACGAACGCGGCCAGAGCGACCAGCCCCACGGCCAGCCCCACCCCGGCGGCACTCCACCGGCCGTCGGCAAGCAACTGGCCGGCCAGCAGGACGGCCCCGATCCCCGCGACCGACAGCACCGCTCCGGGCACGTCGAGGCGGAACCCGGGCGCACGACCGGGCGCGTGCGCGTACCGCAGGCTCCACCATCCGATCGCGAGGGCGAGCACCCCCAGTGGCACGGTGCAGACGAAGATCGACCGCCAGCCGAACGCGTCGACGAGCAGCCCGCCCACGAGCGGCCCGAGCAGCGTCGCCGAGCCTCCCGCAGTGATGTTGAGCGACAGGGCGAGCGGGAGCCGCGGTGGCGGGAAGACGTCGCCGAGCACCGCCGTCGTGTTGCTCACGGCCGCAGCCGCAGCCAGGCCCTGCGCGACCCGCGCGGCGATCAGCACGCCGTCATGCGTGGCCGACGCGCAGACCACCGAACCCGCGGTGAACACCGCGAGTCCACCGAGGTAGAGCGGACGGCGTCCCAGGGAGTCCGACAGCTTGCCGAAGACCAGGATCGTCGCCGAGTTGGCGAGCAGGAACGCCAGCACCATCCACGATGCGGTGGACCGGCCTCCCGCCAGGTCGGTCGTCATCGAAGGGACCGCCACGCCCAGCGCGGCCGCCGAGCCGAACACCAGCAGCGCGGACAGTGACGTCGTGACGAGCACCGCGACCGCCGCGGCCCGGCTCACGCGCTCGGTCATGCCGCCGCCTCCTCGGGCAACCGCTCGGCCACTACTCGCCGGACTCGCCACGGGCCGCCGCGGGCGATCCCGAACATGGCCGCGACGAGGTCCGCAGCCGCGCACACCGACAGGGCCACGGTGAACGCGGTCTGCACGGCCGGTCCGGCGTCGACGACGTCGTAGCCGCCGAGGCCGGACGCGGACACGACGAGCAGCACCACGCTGGTCCCGAGCGCGGCGGCGCTGTTGTAGAGCATCGAGCGCACAGCGTTGGCGACCGTGCGCCGCTCGGCGGGCACACCGTGCATGATCGCGGCGGTGTTCGGCGTCGCGAAGAGCCCGATCCCGGCGCCGACCAGCACCAACCAGCTCATCGTCACGGCGAGCGGCAGGGTCGGAGGGGACACCGCCAGGCCCACCGATCCGACCACGGACAGCAGCCCGCCGAGGGCGGTCAGAGTTCGAGCGGTCAGAAGCCCGGCCAGCCGCCCTGACAGCGGCGTGGCGATCACCATCGCCAGGGCCATGACCATCCCGGTCAGGCCGGCCTCGGCCGCCGAACGCCCGACGACGATCTGCTGCTGGAGCACCACCAGCACGGTTACGCCCGCGCGGCCGAAGGACTGGAAGAACGCGGCCCCGTAGGCACAGGCCCTGGCCTTGTCCTGCACCAGTGCGAGGTCGACGAGGGGATGCTCCAGCCTGCGCTCGAGCAGCCCGAAGACCACGAGCAACAGCCCTCCGGCCGCGAGCGGCACCCAAACCAGCGGGTCCGCGGGTCCTGCGGTGGACAGCCGGTTCACGCCGTAGAGCAGGCCGGCGAGGGCGAGCGCGGACAGCAGCGCGCCCTTGGCGTCGAACGTCTCCCGACGCCCGGTGCGCGGCCGTGGTCGCGGCAGCACCCGCCACCCGAGCAGGACCGCGGCGATCCCGAACGGCACGTTGACCAGGAAGACCGCTTGCCAGCCGAAGGCGGAGACGAGCAGCCCGCCGATGGTCGGGCCCACGGTGTTCGCGACCGAGGCCGCGGTGAGGTTGAGGCTCAGCCCGTGGGCGAGCCGGTGCTCGGGGAAGGCGTCCGCGACCAGTGCGGACGAGTTCGCGACGATGGTTGCGGCGGCGACGCCTTGCAGTGCCCGGACGGCGATGAACGTGCCGGCGTCCGGGGTCACTGTTGCCAGGACGCTGAGCACCATGAACGCGGACGCGCCGAGCAGGTAGATCCGGCGCCTGCCGACGAGGTCGGAGATCCGGCCGAACACGAGGATCGAGGCCGTGTTGGCGAGCATGAACGCCAGCAGGAACCAGTCCGCGAGACCCGCGGGAGCGCCGAGGTCCCGGGAGAGGGCGGGCAGGGCGACGGTGATGGATGTGCCGTTGATCAGCACCAGCGCCAGGGCGAGGCTGGTCACGGCGAGGACGGCGTACGGGTTGTGGGGCTTCCCGGACACCGGGCTTTCGGGGCGCGTGGCCGTTCACTTCCCAAGGTCGGGGCGGGGACGTCCAGAGGATCTCCGGCGTCCCCCGCCCGGTGGGTCAGGTGCTGATGATCGAGATGTTGCCGAAGTCGATCGCGTTCTCCGAGCGGTAGGTGAAGCCGCCGATGTCGGTGCGGAAGATCTGGGAGGGCTGGATCGAGCAGACGAAGATCTCCGGCGACGAGTCGACGAGGATCTTCTGGGCCTCGAGCCACAGCGGGCCGGCCTCCGGGCTCAGCGGGTCCGGGATGGCCTGCGCCCGGTTCACCACCTCCCAGAAGCGCGCTGCCGAGGCGTCCTGCCACCGCGACGGGTTCGACGCGTCGTTGTTCGGCTTCCAGAAGATCGTGCAGGCGTACGTCGGTGTCTGGACCTGGGACCGGTTGCGATAGATGATCGCCTGCCCGGTCGCGTTGTTGCGCATGGTCGAGAAGTCCGCGGCCGTCTTCTGATCGATCGTGATGTCGAAGCCGGCCTCGCGGGCGTAGGACTGGACCAGCACGCAGGCGTCGACGAGGTCCTGGGTGGCCGTGGACACCGACAGTGTGTAGGCGATCCGGTCGTGGCCCGCCTCCGCCAGCAGGGCCTTCGCCCGGGCGACGTCCGACGACGGCTTCGGCAGCTGCGAGACGTCGTAGTTGCGGGTGTTGGGGTTGATGTTGCCGACCATCGGGACCGCCCGGCCCGCGTAGATCTGCTGCATGATCTGCTCGTACGGGACGGCCAGGGCCATGGCCTTACGGACCCGTTCGTCGTCGAACGGGGCCTTGTTGGTGACCAGCGTGAGGTCGACGTACTCGATGGGGTCCGCCTCGGGCACGACGACCGCATCGTTGTTCGCGAGCCGGGCCTGGTCGGTGGGCCGGATGCCTTCCGCCATGTCCACGTCCCCGCTGGCCACCAGGGAGGCCCGCGTGCCGGCGTCCCCCACCACGCGCAGCGTGACCTGGCCGATGGCGGGTGCACCGTAGGCGTAGTTCGGGTTGGCGGTGAGAATCATCTCCTGGTCGGGGGTCTGCGAGGTCACGTGGTACGGCCCGAGGCCCCAGCCGCCGTTGGCCTTCGCCCACTCCAGGGCGTAGGGGTCCGCCGAGGTGGCGTGCTGCTTCAGGGCGGTGGAGTCGTAGATGTGGCCCTGCAGGTTGGCGAGCAGGCCGAGGAACGTGAGGCCGAAGCCCGCGTTGGTCAGGGTGAACGCGACCGTGTTCTGATCGACCTTGCTGATTGCCGGCGGGCCGGCGAACCCGCCCTGCCACACCGTCTTCGAGTAGGTGGGGGTGTTCCACTTGCGCTCGAAGGACCACAGCACGTCGTCCGCGGTGATGGTGTTGCCGAGCGGGCTCATCAGCCCGGGGCGCAAGTGGAACGTGTAGGTCAGGCCGTCCGGCGAGACGTCGTAGGACTCTGCGACGTAGCCGACGTAGGTGTTGAAGTCCTGCGCCACGGTGTTCTCGGTCTTGCCCGCGATGTAGGGGTTCCGGACAAGGCCCGCCTGGAGGTTGGCGTTCATCTCGAACGACTCCAGGGTCAGGCCCCCGCCACCGACGACACCGTCGAGCGTCGGTGCGAGCGCCGGAACCGCGACGACGAGGGAGCGGCTGCCCCCTCCGCCGCCCGCGGACGAGCCCCCGCCGCCGCCCCCGCAGGCGGCGAGGGCGAGCAGGCCGAGGCCGGACAGGCCACCGGCGATGAAGCGGCGGCGGCCGAAGGCCGAGTTCATGATCCCTTCGCCGCGGGCCGAGAGGATCGGCGCGGGCACCGGGGAGTCGGGCTGGGTCACGGGGGTTCTCCTAGGGGGTGGCGCAGCGGGGGATCAGTGGCCCGGGGAGCGGGTCAGGCGGGTGATGACGCCGGTGAGCAGGGCGGCGGACGACACGGCGACACAGAGGGCGAGCGCCGGGAAGAGGGTGGTCCACCAGCCGCCGAGCATGACGTCGGAGATGCCGTTGGAGATCATCACGCCCCACTCCGGCGTGGGCGGGTTGAGGCCGACGCCGAGGAAGCCGAGCGATGCCGACACGATGATCGAGACGCCGAAGATGTTCGAGCTGTTCTCGATCGCGGGTCGCGCCGAGTTCGGCAGGACGTGCCGGACCATCACCTGCCACGGGAAGAGGCCGGCCATCCGGGCGGCATCGACGTAGGCGTCCCCACGGACCTTCAGCACCTCGGCGCGGGTGAGACGCACCTGGTTGGGCATCAGGATCAGCGCGAGCGCAACGCTGAGGCTGACCAGCGACGGCCCGAACAGCCCGACCACGACGACACCGACGATCAGTGGCGGGACGGCGTCGGTGAGGTCGGTGAACCGGGTCATGCCGCGGCCGAAGAGCCCGCGCGCACCGCCCGCCGCCTCGTTCATGCCCAGCACCAGGCCGAGCGTCAGGCCGATGGCGGTGGCCATGAGCGTGACCAGGACGGCCATCACGAGGTTGACCTGCGTGGCGGCGATCGTCCGGGAGAACACGTCCATCCCGGTCGAGTCGGTGCCGAACAGGTGCGTGCCGTCCGGGGCCAGGTTCGCGGGCGCAACGACCGTCTCCGGGTCGAACGGGACCACCCAGCGCGCGACGATGGTGAGCAGCACGAGCAGCGCGAACGGCAGTGCCGGCAGCCAGGTGCCCCACGTGGACGCCCGTCGGGCGCGGGTCGGAGCGGTGGCGGTGGGGACCGCCGCGAGGACTTCGATCATGGCGCTCAGCCGTCCGCTCGGACGCCTGGGCGGCGTCGGGGGTCGAGGATCATGTTCACGAGGTCGACCAGGAAGAAGACCAGCAGGCAGAGCCCGGCGATCACGACCAGGAAGCCCTGCAGGCCGACGAAGTCGAGCTGCTCCACCGACGTGATGGCGAACTGGCCGACGCCGCCGAAGCCGAACAGCTCCTCGATCACGACGACGCCGCCGATCAGGCCGCCGAACATCGCGCCGAGCATCACCACCGACGAGGCACTGGCCTGCCGCAGGACGGACAGGTAGATCGACGGGCGGGTGGCCCCGGACGCGACCTTGAACAGCGTGGGCGAGGCGTTGACCTGCTCGCTCAGCCCGAGGCTCAGCTGCCGCCAGAGGCTCGGGGTGTGCACCAGGACGAGCACCGCGAGCGGGAGCACGTACCGTTCGGAGATCGCGCCTAACACCCCCCACTGACCGGTGACCACGCTGTCCAGCAACGGGAACCCGGTCACGTCCGGCATCGTCATCCGTGGGTCGACCCGACCGAGGGGCGCCGGGATCACCTGCAGCACCACGAAGAACAGCACCAGGCCCAGGATCGCCACGGCGAAGTCCGGCACCGAGCCGGCGAGCTTGCCGTAGCCGCGCAGCACAGCGTGCAGCCGCGGACTGCGGGTGGTGACCGTGATGAAGGCCAGTACCAGCGCGAGGACCACCGAGCCGAGCAGCCCGAGGCTCACGAGCTCGATCGTGGAGGGCAGCCGCGACATCACCTCCTCCCACACCGGACGGCCGGTCACGGGCGACGTGCCCAGGTCGAACGTGATCAGCTCGGACCAGAACCGGCCGAACTGCTCCCAGACCGAGCCGGACAGGCCCATCTGCTCGGCCGCCCGGGCGTAGTCCTCCTGCGTGAAGCCGCCGCTGGCGTCCACGCGGGCCATGACCGGGTCACCCGGCACCAGCCGGACCAGGAAGAACGCCACGCTCGCGAAGACCGCGATGTGCAGCGGCAGCACCAGCGTGCGGGTGAGCCACCAGCGGTGCCGGGCCAGGAAGGGGGTCAACGGTCCTCTCCTCTCGGTGCGGGCGACGGCGCCGGTGCTGCCGCTGTGGTGATGGGCTCGGTGGGGGTGACGAGCCACGCGCCGGATCGCCGCAGCGACGTGACGGTGGCGGCGAGCGCACAGCCGACGAGCACGGCGGCGGCCACGTGGAAGCCCCAGAGGGCGCCGGAGGGATCGGCGGCGACGCCGTCGTAGCCGCCGACGCCGGCGCCGGCCAGCCCGGCGGCGGCGAGCAGCAGGGCCGTCGCGGCGCCGAGGGTCTGGGCGCTGTTGAACATCAGGGAACGGATGCCGTTGGCGATCCCGCGCCGGTCCACCGGCAGGCCGCGCACGATCGACGCCGTGTTGGGCGCCATGAAGATCCCGTTGCCCGCCCCGACGAGCACGAGTCCGATGTGAAACAGAGGCCCGGTGCCCGTGCCCGTCATCGACAGGCCGAGCAGCAGGTAGCCCACCGCGGCGAGTGCGCAGCCCGCCGAGGAGACCGAGCGCGGGGTCAGGAACCGGGCGAGCACGCCCGCGACCGGCGAGGTGACGACGAGCGCGGCGGCGGCCACCGTCGCGGCGACGCCCGCCTCGATGCTCGAGGCGCCGAGCACTGTCTGCTGGTAGAGCACCACGAGGACCAGCGAGGCGGCCTGCGGCAGGGCCATCAGGAACGCGGTGCCGTAGGCCAGCGCCCGGTTCCGGTCGGCCACCAGGCCGAGGTCGACCAACGGCCGCGCCGCCCGGCGCTCCACGATCACGAACGCGCCCAGCACCGCCAGCGCCACCGCGCCGAGCCCGAGCACCCGCGGATCGGTGACGCCCCAGGCGGACGACCGGTTGACCGCGAGCAGCAGGCACGCGAGCCCGACGGCCGAGAGGACCGCACCCGGCACGTCCAGCGACTCCCCCGCACTCGGCCGGCGCCGGTCCTCCGGGAGCACCGTGGCCGCCAGCACCAGCGCGATCACCCCGAACGGCACGTTGACCAGGAAGAGCGACCGCCAACCGAAGGACTGCAGTAGCAGCGCGCCGACCAGCGGCCCGAGCATCCCGGCCACCGACGCCATCATGATGTTGATGCTCAGCGCGCCCGCCAGCCGGTGGGCCGGGAAGACGTCCGAGATCACCGCGGTGGCACCGGTGATGATGATCGCGGCGGCCACGCCCTGCACCCCGCGCAGCGCGGCGAGCACGACGGCGTTGCCCGCGAAGGCGCCGCCCACACTGGACACCACGAGTACCGCGAGCCCTGCGAGGTAGATCCTGCGCCGCCCGACCATGTCCGAGATCCGCGAGACGATCAGCACGGACATGGACAGGGTGAGCATGAACGACAGCAGGATCCAGTCCGCCGTCGCCGCCGCGACCTCGAGGTCCGCCGAGATGGCGGGCAGCGCGACGTTCGTGGCCGTGCTGTTCGAGAAGATCAGCAAGCTGCCGAACGTCGTGACGACCAGGACGGTCCAGCCGCGCCTGGTCGCCGGATCTGTCACGGTCACGCCGGCTCCGCGAGGGGGACGAGGCGGCGAGGCCCGCGGCGGTACGCGTCGAGCAGCGAGCTCGTGTAGGGGTGTGTCGGGCGGTCGAGCACCTGCTGGGTGGGCCCGTGCTCCACGACCTCGCCGCGGCACATGACCAGCAGCTCGTCGGCCACGAAGGCGGTCGCGGGCAGCCCGTGCGAGACGAACCCGAGGCCCACCTCGTGCTCCTCGCAGTAGTCCCGGATCATGTTGAGCACCGCGCCCTGTACGGAGACGTCCAGGGCCGAGACCACCTCGTCGCACAGCAGGATCCGGGGCCGCACGACGAGCGAGCGGGCCAGCGCGAACCGCTGACGCTGCCCGCCGGAGAGCTGGCTCGGATAGCGGTCGAGCATCCGCCGGTCCAGCTTGAGCAGGTCCAGCACGGGCAGGATCTCCGCCTCCGCTGCGGTCCCCTCCAGCTCGCGCAGCACCCGCAGCGGGGTGGCGACGGCGTCTCGCAGGGTGCGGCGCGGGTCGAACGAGGAGAACGTGTCCTGTGCGACGTACTGCACGGTGCGCCGCAGGTCCCGGGTCCCCGTCTTGCTGCGCAGGAGCTGTGCCATCGACGCGCCGTCGAGGGTCACCAGGCCCTCGGTGGGTTGGTCCAGCCCGACCAGCAGCCGGGACAGCGTGGACTTGCCCGACCCGGACTCCCCGACGATCCCCACCGATGTCGAGGAGGTGATCTCCAGGTCCAGCGGTCGCACCGCGACGTGCTTGCCGAACGACCGGGTCAGGCCCTCGGCCCGTAGCGAGACCGGTTTGCGCACCTCACGCCGCATCGACGCGTCGCTCACGCCGACACCGTCTCGGGGACCTTGGGCGCCGTGTCCACCCGGTCGAACTCGGCCCGCGCCTCGTCCGAGAGGGTGGGCAGCCGCCGCAGCCGCGCGGAGTCCAGCGTGGGGACGCACTCGGTGAGCGCCAGCGTGTACGGGTGCCTGGCGTCCTGCTCCACCCGATCCGCACGAACGACGTCCACGATCCGGCCGTGGTACATCACGACGATCCGGTCCACGTACATCCGGCAGAGCTCGATGTCGTGGCTGACCACGAGCAGGCTCGCGTCCGTGCGGTGGGTCATGTCCCGCAGCAGGTCCATGACGTCCCGGCTCAGCGAGGCGTCCAACGCCGACGTCGGCTCGTCCGCGATCAGCAGCTTCGGCTCGCTGCACAGCGCCAGCGCGAGCATGACGCGCTGGCGCATGCCGCCGGACAACTCGTAGGGCCGGAGCTTCAGCACGCGCTCGCCGTCCGGCAGGCCGACCTTGCCCAGCCACTCGACGGTGAGCGTCCGCGCCTCGCGCCGGGAGACCCGGCGCACCCCGCGCAGCACGTCGGTGAACTGGGAGCCGATGGCGGCGACCGGGTCCAAGGAGGTCATGGCGTCCTGGAACACCATCGACATGTCCCGTGTGCGGTACGGGATGGTGTGCTTCTGCACCCGTACCACGTCGGTGCCGGCGAACCGGAAGGACTCCGTCGTCCGTTCCACGCCCTCGAGCGGGAGCAGCCCCGCGATGGCCAGGGCCAGCGTGGTCTTGCCCGAGCCGGACTCCCCCACGATCGCGACGTGCTCGCCGCGGTCGAGGGTGAGGGCGGCCCGGTCGACCGCGACCGTGGCGTCGGCACCGCTGCCGTAGCGCACGGTCAGGTCGCGGATGGCGAGCAACGGCTCGCCTGCGGTGGTGTCGGGTTCGGTCACGGGTCCTCGTTTCGGCGGAGGCGGAGCTTGCGGAGCCGACCATCGGCGCTGGTCGGCGGGCTCAGAACTCGAGCAGGTTGTCCCGGAAGCGGGAGTGCGTGTACTCGGTCCGGGTGAGGCCGCGACGCTGCAGCGCGGGGACCAGGCCGTCGGCGATCTCGCTGACATACCGGCGGTTGAGGTCGAAGTTCGCGATGAGGAAGCCGTCCCCGCCGACCTCCTGCATGACCTCGTCCATCGTCGCCGCGATGGTGTCGGGGCTGCCGACGAACTCCATCGTGGACAGGCTCTTGCGGAGGAACTCGCGCGGGGTCTTGCCGATGGCCTGGGCCAGCATCTGCTGGTGGCCGTTGGTCTTCGCGGTGGCCGGGATCGGCTCGTCGAGCGGGAACTGCGCGAAGTCGATGCCGGAGTGCCGGGACAGGTGCAGCAGGCCGAGCTCGGGATGGGCCTCGGCGAACGCGATCTGGCGCTCCCGCTTCGCCCGGGCCTCCTCGTCGGTCTCGCCTACCACCGGGGAGGCCATGAACAGCACCTTGACGTCGTTCGGGTCGCGGCCGTAGGCGACGGCCTGCTCGCGGATGTCGTCCCGGAACCGCTTCATCGCCTCGACGCCGCCCTCGACGCCGGAGATCACCGAGTTCGCGGTGCGCGCGGCGAACCGCTTGCCCCGCGGCGACCCGCCGGCTTGGGTGAAGACCGGGCGGCCCTGCGGGGACTGTGGCGCGTTGAGCGGGCCGCGGATCTTGAAGAACTTGCCCTCGAAGTCGATCGTGTGGACCTTCTCGTAGTCCGCCCACACGCCGTTCTCTGCGTCGAGCGTCACCGCGTCGGCGTCCCACGACTCCCAGAGCTTGCAGCTGACGTCGAAGAACTCGTCCGCGATGTCGTAGCGGAGGTCGTGCTCCTCGAGCAGGTCCTTGCCGTAGTTCTGCGCGGCCCGGTGGCTCGACGAGGTGACCACGTTCCAGCCGGTCCGGCCCTGGGACATGTGGTCCAGCGTGTTGATCTTCCGCGCCAGCATGTACGGGTGGTACTCGGTGACCGACAGTGTCGGCACGATGCCGATCCGGCTGGTCAGGTGGGCCATGATCGGCGCCAGTACCGTCGGGTCCATCTTGGGTGTGGCGGTGGCGCTGGACAGGTACGCCTTGGAGTTCGAGCCGTAGGCGTCCGGCACGTAGGACGAGTCCTCGATGATGATGTAGTCGAAGCGCGCCCGCTCCAGGGCCTGCGCGACGTCGATCCACAGCTGCGGGCTCGCCCAGTCCACCCCGCCGCGGCCGGACCAGGTCTTGTTCCAGGACTTCACACCGAAGCCGCCCGCGCCGAACCAGGCGAGGTGGAAGGGGTTGGCACTCACGTCGTACTCCTAGAACTGGAGGAGGTTCTGCTTGAACAGGTCGTTCGGGTAGTCGCTGCGGATCAGCCCGCGGCGCCGCAGCTCGGGTGCCAGGCCGGAGCAGATCTCGTCGATGTAGCGGCGGGTGTGGGACAGGCCGGTCTCCGCCCGGATGAGGAAGCCGTCGCCGCCGGTGCGGGCCACGATGTCCTCCATCTGGTCCGCCACCTCGGACACCGTTCCGACGAGCAGCGGGCCCAGGCGGAGGCGCTCGCCCAGCGACTCGCGCAGGGTCTTGCCCTCGTTGCGCTTCATGAAGTCGTCGAGCACGGACTGATGGCCGTTGGTCTTCAGGTCCTGTGGCATGGGCGCGTCGAGGTCGTACTGGAAGAAGTCGATCTCCGTGACGGCCGCGGTCATCGCCAGCGTCTGCTCGATCTGCAGCGGGTCATCCATCCCGAAGACGCGGTGGTAGGCCGCCTGGGCCTCCTGCGTGGTTTCCGCGATGATCGGCGCGGCGTGGAAGAGCACCTTGACGTCGTCGGGGTTGCGACCGTGCTTGGCGGCCCGCTCCCTGATGTCCGCCCGGTAGGCCGCCATCTTCTCGACGTTGGGGTTGGTCGCGACGATCGCGTTGGCGTGCTTGGCCGCGAAGTCCCGCCCCTTGGGCGAGCCGCCGGCCTGGCAGAGCACCGGGTGTCCCTGCGGCCCGGCCGGCATGTTCAGCGGGCCCCGGGAGGCGTGGTACTTCCCGCGGTAGTCGATCCGGTGGACCTTGGTGTGGTCGGCGTAGTGCCCGGTCTCCCGGTTCATCACGATCGCGCCCGGCTCCCAGGAGTCCCAGAGCGCCTTGACGACCTGCACGAACTCCTCGGCGCGGTCGTAGCGCTCGTCGTGCGGGGGCAGGGCGTCCATGCCGTAGTTCTGCGCCGCGACGTCCTCGGACGAGGTGACGATGTTCCAGCCGATGCGACCACCGGTGAGGTGGTCCATCGTCGCCATGACCCGGGCGAGGATGTACGGCGAGTAGAACGACGTGGAGCCGGTCGCGATGAAGCCCATGTGCTTCGTGGCCTTGGCCAGCAGGGGCAGCAGCGGGAACGGGTCCAGCTTCGGGCTGTGCAGGCTGTGCTTGAGGTCCTGCTCCATGGTGCCGCCGAGCGCCTCGGACACCATCGTCGAGTCCTCGAACATCATGAAGTCGAAGCCGGCGCGCTCGAGCTGGCGCGCCATCGACACGTAGTACTCGCCGGTCATCCACTCGGTGCCGGTGTCCCCGCCGAAGGTGGAGCGCCAGGCGGGGGCGGTGAACGAGGTGAACCAGGCCAGGTGGAACGGGTCTACGTCCCGGGTGCGGCCCGGCATCACGCCACCGCCACCGGCACGCGGGGGTCCAGCGCCGACAACCCGAAGTGGGAGGTGATGGTGTTCCCCTCGTAGCCGGTCCGGAACAGACCGCGCTCCTGCAGGATCGGCACCACGCCGTCCACGAACGCGTCGATGGTCTGCGGCAGGATCGGCGCGACGAGCGAGTAGCCGTCACAGGTGCCCGCGCGGAACCACTCCTCCATCACGTCCGCCACCTGCGTCGGCGTGCCGGTGGCGACGAACTGCATGTTCGCCAGCCCGCCCACGTAGGAGCGATAGGCGGTCTGGGTGATCGTCAGGTTCTCCTCGCGTGCCATGCGGGTGAACAGCGTGGCCTGGCTGACGCTCGCCGACTTGACCTGCGGGAGCAGGTCGAACGGCAGCGGACCGGCCGGGTCGTGCGCGCGTAGGTCGTACTCGAGCAGGCCGGACAGGTGCCCGATCAGGTCCGCGCCCTCCGCGTGGTTGGCGTCGAGCACGGCCTGCAGCTCGGCGGCTTCCTCGGCGCTGTCGCCGAGGAAGGGTGCGATGCCCAGCAGCACCTTGATGCTGTCCGGGTCCCGCCCGTAGGCGACCGCCCGCTGCTTGATGTCCTGGTAGTACTCCTGGGCGCGGGAAAGCGTGGAACCGCCGGCGTAGATCGCGTCCGCCCAGCGGGCGGCTAGGTCGCGCCCTTCTTCCGATGAGCCCGCCTGCACGATCAGCGGCCTGCCGTGCATCGGCTGCCGGACGTCCAAGGTGGCTTCCACGTCGAAGAACCGCCCGTGGTGGGTGACCTGTTCGCCGGGCCGGTCCGCCGTCGGGGCGTTCGCCCAGAGCTTCGTGACGACCTCGATGAACTCGTTCGAGCGCACGTAGCGCTCGTCGTGCGGCAGCTGGCGGGCCCGGTGGAAGTTGCGCGCCATCGCGTCCCCGGTCGACGCGACGTAGTTGATCCCGAGGCGGCCCCCGGTGATCGCATCCACCGACGCCGCCCGGCGGGCCACGTCGTAGGGCTCGTTGTAGCTGGTCGAGAGGGTCGCGATGATCGCGATGTGCTCGGTCTCGGTGGACAGCGCCGCCGCAATCTCCAGCGGGTCGATCCGAGTGGTCGTGGCGCTGGACCGGCCCCAGGTGTGCACCGGGGTGTCGGCGATGAAGGCCTGGTCGAACAGGCCGCGCTCGGCGGTGCGCACGGCGTGCCGGTAGGCCTCGAGGTTCGGGATCCGGCTGACGTCGCTGACGGCGTGCCGCCAGGCACCGGAGTGCCGACCGTACTCGGTCAGGTTGAGGCTGAGGTGCATCTTCTCGGGGTGCATGCGCGTCATGCGGCGCGTCCTCCGTGGGTCAGGGTGTCCGCGAGGCCGAGCGCGGCGGCGAGCGTGCCGCCCGGTGCGCGGCTGGCACCGAGCGCGGCGGCCAGCGTGGCCGCGGCCTCGGCGGTGTCGGTCGAGCACTCCAGTGCGACGCCGGCGGCGCCCGTCTCGGTGCACCGCTGCATGGCCTCCGCGGCCGGGATGTCCGCGGGCAGGGCGAGCAGGACGAGCGTGGTCGGGTCGACCGAACGCACCGCCGCGGCGACGGCCGCGTCCGGCACCAGCGCCACGTCCACCGCCGGGGCGAGGTAGGTGGCCTCGTCGGCCGTGCCGACCTCGGCTACCAGCACCGGCCGCCGCTGCGGCGAGGGGGGCACGTCGAGCGGGCCCTCGACCCGGAAGGCCAACGAGCGGTAGTCGATCGCGTGAATTCGGGAGTCGTCCTTGTAGTCCCCGGTCACCTTGTCCGGATACTGGGCGCCGTCCTCCCACGAGTCCCAGAGCTCCAGGGCGATCTCGACGTACTCGGCGGCGCGATGCAGCTCCGCGGCCCGCCCACGGCTGGAGCGCCAGTCGTAGGCCGACTGCTCCGAGGCGGCCGTCCCGGTCCGCAGCAGCCAACCGGAGCGACCGTCGCAGAAGTGGTCGACGCTCGCCAGCCGGCGGGCGAGATGGTAGGGGAAGCCGTAGAGCGCGGAGTTGCCGGCGACCAGCCCGATCGCCGACGTCGTCGAGGCCAGCCGCCCGCACAGGGTGGTCGACTCGAACGAGCTCACCGCGCCGGTGTCGGCAGCGTCGAGCACGCAGACCGCGGCGACGCCCGCGGCCTCGAGACCACGGACCGCGGACTCGACGGCGGGGAGAGTGCTGTCCGGCCCGAGGGCCAGCTGGGCAGTGATGATCATCGTATGGCCCCCTAGAACGCGAGCAGGTTGTCGCGGAACCGGTCGTGCTCGTAGGCGGTGCGGGTAAGCCCGCGGCGCTGGAGCTCGGGCACCAGACCGTCACAGATCTCGGTGACGTACCGGCGCGCGAAGTAGCTGTTGACCAGCAGAAACCCGTCCCCGCCGACCTCCTGCACCACCTCGTCCATGTGCGCGGCGACGCGGTCCGGGGTGCCGACGAACGCACCGGAGCCGGAGTTGAGCGGATTGCCGCGGATGACGTCGCCGAGCACCCGGCCCTGCCACTGGGCGACCATCGACTGGTGCCCGTTGCTGACCAACGTCTCGGGCAGCGGCTCGTCGAGCGCGAACTGCGAGAAGTCGATCCCCGACTGCCGGGAGAGCGACGCGAGCTGGTACTCGATCTCGTTCGCGTCGATCTCCAGGCTGCGCCGGTAGCGGTCCTCGGCGCGCTCCTGGGTCTCGTCGACAATCGGCGAGACAAGGAAGAGGATCTTGATGTGGTCCGGGTTGCGGCCGTGCGCGGCGGCAGTGGCGCGGACGTTCTCCCGGTAGGCCTTCATCTTCTCCGGGGTGGAAGCGGAGGCGATGACCGTCTCGGCCCAGCGGCCCGCGAACGCCTGCCCGCGCGCGGACCCGCCGGCCTGGCAGATCACCGGGGAGCCCTGCGGGGAGCGGGGGGACGACAGCGGGCCGCGCGAGCGGAAGTAGGTCCCCTCGTGGTTCAGCGGGTGGACCTTGTCCCCGTCCGCGAAGACGCCCTTCTCCAGGTCCAGGACCAGTGCGTCCTCGTCCCACCCGTTCCAGAGGCCGTGCGCGACCTCGAGGAACTCGTCCGCCATGTCGTAGCGCTCGTCGTGCGGGTACTGCTTGTCCCGGCCGTAGTTCTGTGCCCCGCCGTCGTTCGAGCCGGTGACCACGTTCCACCCGATCCGACCGTCGGAGACGTGGTCGAGCGCGTTCATCTTCCGGGCGAGCATGAACGGGTGGTACTCGGTCGTCGAACAGGTCACGACGAGCCCGAGCTTCTCGGTCGCGGCGATGAGATGGGGCGCAAGCACAGTCGGGTCGAGCTTGGGGGTGTCGACCGAGTGCTTCAGGTACGCGTTGTGCGAACCCTGAAAAGTGTAGGGAACGTTCGACGAGTCCTCGATCATGAAGTAGTCGAAGCAGGCCCGCTCCATGGCCCGGGCCAGGTCGACGGCGGTGTCCGGCTTGGTGAACCGCGCCACCGAGGACCGCGGACCGGCCCATTCGTGCTTCCACGCCTTCGGGCCGAAACCCTTGGAGTAGAACCAGCCCAGGTGGAAAGGTCGTGCGCTCATAGCGGATTCCTTCTAGAAGGCCAGGAGGTTCTCGCGGAAGGTGTCGAACTCGTAGCCGGTCCGGGTCAGACCCAGCCGCTGCAACTCGGGCACCAGTCCGTCACAGATCTCGGCGACGTACCGCCGGGAGAAGTAGCTCTCGTTGAGCAGGAACCCGTCCCCGCCGACCTCCGCCATGATCTCCCGCATCTCGGCGGCAACGCTCGAAGCGGTGCCGGTGAGCGGGACGCACTCGAGGTGGCGCTGGTAGCGCAGCACGTCCCGGAGGACCCTGCCCTCCATCTGCGCGACGCTGGACTGGTGCCCGTTGGACGTCAGGGCGGGGAGCGGCTCGTCGAGCGCGAACTGCGAGAAGTCGATCCCGGAGCTGCGCGACAGGGCGGCGAGTCCGAATTCGACCTCGCTCTCCGCGAAGTCGTAGCGCGCCTGCCGGCGCTCGTGCGCCGCCTCCGGCGTCTCGTCGACGATCGGCGAGATCAGGAACAGGACCTTGATCGAGTCGGGATCGCGGCCGGCCGCGTCGGCCTGCGCGCGGACGTCCTCGCGATAGGCCTTCATCGCGTCGACACCGCGGGCCGCGCAGATGATCGTCTCCGCCCAGCGAGAGGCGAACGCCCGGCCACGCCCGGACCCGCCCGCCTGGCAGATCACCGGCGAGCCCTGCGGCGACCGCGGCGCCGACAGCGGGCCGCGGGAGCGGAAGTAGGTCCCCTCGTGGTTCAGCGGGTGGACCTTGTCGCCGTCCGCGAAGACGCCCTTCTCCAGGTCGAGGACCAGCGCGTCGTCGTCCCAGCTGCGCCAGAGCCCGTGCGCGACCTCGAGGAACTCGTCCGCCATGTCGTAGCGCTCGTCGTGCGGGTACTGCTTGTCCCGGCCGTAGTTCTGCGCCCCGCCGTCGTTCGAGCCGGTGACCACGTTCCAGCCGGCCCGTCCGTCCGACGTGTGGTCGAGGGCGTTCATCGCGCGGGCAAGCATGAACGGGTGGTACTCGGTCGTCGAGCAGGTCACGACGACCCCGAGCTTCTCGGTCGCCTGCAGCAGGAACGGGGCCAGCACCATCGGGTCGAGCTTCGGGGTGTCGACGGAGTGCTGCAGGTAGGCGTTGTGCGAGCCCTGGTAGGTGTACGGGACGTTCGACGAGTCCTCGATCATCAGGTAGTCGAAGCAGGCGCGCTCCATCGCCCGGGCCAGATCAACGGCGACGTCCGGCTTCGTGAACCGCGCCACCGCCGCTCGCGGACCCGCCCACCCGTGCTTCCAGGCCTTCGGGCCGAAACCCTTCGAATAGAACCAACCCAGGTGGAAGGGGGGTGCACTCATACGGACATCACCGGATCTTCGTCGCCGTCGGGGGGATGGCGAGAACCGTATGGAGGCCGTATTGCCACGGCGTGACACGCGGAGTCAAACCGGAATTACGCCGATACCCGCCAGCCCGGCCGCACCGAGCCGACCGTCGAAAGCGCTGCTCACAGGCGATGGACGACGAGGCGGACGCACCCGGATCGCCACTTGCGGTCCGGGCGGAGCGAGCCACGCCACTCAGCGGAACCATTTCCTGTGACCGCGGCCACGCGTTTTTCCGCTGATTTCTGCTGGCGGCGGCGCGCCGTGCCGGAGCGGCGCAACTTGGTCGTTACGAACCGGTGACGGGAGCGGCATCTGCTCGTCGAACGATCCGTGCGTGCCTCAGCGCAGCGGCCGTCGACATGCCGCCCGGTCAGGCTGGAGGACATATGCGAGCCGCGCAGGACGAGCAGGAGTACCGCCGCGTGACGCGCGAGCGCGCGCTCCGGGACCGCCGGGTCCGGCTGCGGTCCGTCACCAGCGTCCATGGTGCCTTGCGGTCCAGCCTCCGCACCGGCCTGATCGAGGCGGACGACCGGCTGGACGAGTCCACGTTGGTCGACCGGTTCTCGGTGAGTCGAAACGCCGTGCGCGCCGCACTCGGTCTTCTCGTGGCCGAAGGGATCGTCTCGCGGTCCCCCCGCGCGGGGACCGTCGTCCGCTCGGACATCACGGACGTCCAGATCGACAACGGCGTCGGCTGGAGGACGGCGGGCGCCGAGGCGTACCACTGCGAGGTCCTGGAACGCCGCTGGGTCGCTGCCACCCCGCTCACCCGCCGGTACCTGGCGGACGACGGGCCCCGCGTCCACCTCACGGACCTGGTGCTGGTTCGCCGGGGCGAGCCGACGATGCTCTACACCCGGTTCAGCTTGTCCGACGGCGCCGAGCGCAGACTTGTGCTCACCTCCTCGGACACCCATTTCGACAGGGAGTTCACCCAGGCCTACGGCAGCCCGCTGGGGGCGGTGGACTGCTGGGTGGAGGCAGTGGAGGCAGACGAGAAGGTCGCGGCACAGCTCCGCGTTCCGATCGATACCGCGCTGCTGGTCAAGTCCCGGGTGCTATGGAGCGCGGACAGCGTCCCCCGCGAGTACAGCGTGTCCCATTATGTTGCTGCGCGGACCGCCTTGAGCACCGAAACCCGGCGCGGCCGGGCGAGTCAACCGACACAGGCGCCGGTCGTCGTTCCTCCGGCCCGCGCCGAGGTCGATCGGGCAGGTCTCCCCTTGCGGCACTCCGCGACGTCGGTGCACGGTGAGCTGCGCGCGGCCCTGCGCAGTGGGCTGCTTCCCGTCGGAGCCCGGCTGGACGAGCAGGAGCTCGCGACGCACTTCGGTGTCAGCCGCAACTCGGTGCGCCGCGGGTTGGCTCGACTGGCTGAGGAGGGCCTCGTGCGTCGCAACCGGCGGACGGGGACGACGATCGAGCAGACGATCGCCGATCTCACCCTGGACAACGGGATCGGCTGGGACCCGGCGGAGACCGCGCGATACCGGGCGGAACGACTGTCCGTGGCCACGGTGCCGACCCCGCCGTTCCTCGCCCGCATCCTGCGCACCGAGGAGTCGACGATCACCGTCGGCGAATATCGGGTGTACCGCGACGAGCGGCCGTTCATCGTGTACCTGCGCTACTCCCGGTCGGGTGTCCCCACTCGGCCGCTCAGCTGCGACTCCCCCGCGGACTTCGACGAGCTCTTCGCCCGGGCTCACGGGTCGGAGGTGAGCCGGATCGAAACGACAGTGCACGCGGTCCGGGCGCACGAACGCACCGGGCGCTTGCTGGAGGTCCCGCCGTCCACGCTCCTGCTGCTCAAAGAGCGGCTGCTGATCGACTCGACCGGCACGCCCTGCGAGTTCAGCCACAGCTACTACGCCGCCGCCGGAGTCGCGCTGTCCACCCGCTCGTCCGCCTGACGCTCGCCGCCTGGCTGTGTGAACCACCCCGGCGTGTCCGGAGTGCTATCGGCTTGAGCGCTGCGGCTCCGGTGGCGTGCTCGTTGACGGTAGTGGGCCGCCTCGAGTTCGGCGGGCGGGACGTCCCCGGTGGCGCTGTGCAGGGGTCGTGGTTGAACCAGTCGACGCTGAAGCCCAACACCCGGCAGGTCACCGCGACGGGGATGTTGCCGGCGGCGAGGTCGAGGACCAGCGGGTACATCATCTTGGGAGCACGTCGCGGGCGAAGTAGGCAGTGGCCCGGCGCAGGATCTCGTTCTCCTGCTCGAGCTGCTCGGCCCGTTTGCGCAGCTCGCGGTTCTCCGACGTCAGGATGCTTCCGGCCGTGTCGAACCCGACGCCGACCAGGCGGCGGTGTCGATCGGCGAGAAGTCGGTCTCGAGCCCGTCGAGGCGGCGCATCCGGGCGGTGCTCAGTGCCTGCAGCGTGTCCTCTGGGAGCGGCGTGGTGAACACGTTACCGACATGGGTGTACTCCGCGGCGAGCCGGCCGACCGGCGCGAGTCCGGCGGTGTCGATGCGCCCGTTCTCCAGGTATAGGTCGTCGCGCACGTGGAACCGCTCGATCCTGCCCCACACCACGTTCTCCAGCTCGCCTACGGGGATGATCCGGTCCACATGGCACTCGTAGGAGATCGGGGACGTTGCGATCCTCGGCGCGGAGACGGTCTCGCAAGGCCCCTTCTCCAGTCCCAGCAGCTCGAACTCGTCCTGCTCGGGTTCGAACTCGTACGCGGACCGGTGTACGGCGTCGGAGTTGGCCAGGGTCGCGATGTTCACGACGAACTCGCCGGTGTCGCGGATGTTGATGAAGGTGTCCTTGAGCGTGACCCCGTCCGACCGCGGCTGCAGCGAGATCGAGATCATCGGGGGACGTCGCCCGACGGCGGTGAAGAAGGAGATGGGGGCGACGTTCGCCACGCCCTCGGGCGAGACGGTGCTGACCCAGGCGATCGGGCGGGGGACGATCGATCCGATGAGCAGCTTGTAGGCCGCCGCCTCTGCGAGGTCTGCGGAGTCGATGATCATTTCTTAGGAGTCCCGTCTCTCAAGTCACGGCGGCACGACCAGGGTGTCGAGCCCGGTGGGCGCGCACGTTGGCGCGGTTACCGCACACCCTGACGTCGTGCCAGACAGCGCTGTTGTTGGGCGATCGGTCGTAGAAGACGACGTCGCACTCGTGGCTCTTGCAGGTCTTGAGCCGACGCAGGTGGCCGGCGAGTCGAGCTCGGTAGCAGATGAGGAGCAGGGCGGACTCGAACTGCGCCCAGCCCCGTCCCGTCGGCTCGGCCGAGACCTCGCCCTGGGACAGGGTCAACCGCACACCCGCGTGTGCCTGCGGCTCGGCGAGGCCGCCGTCCTCCGCCGCCGTCGGGAAGAGGCCTCGGAACATCCGCCTGCGGATCGCGACCAGGCGTCTGCGGTCGCGCTCGGTCAACGGTGGCAGGTCCCTCCCCCAGCAGGCGTCGTCGAGGGACGACCACAGCCCGCGGACCTCGTCGACCCACTCCTGGGCGGCGGGGAGGGTGGCCAACAGGTCCGGCGGTGCGACGGAGCCCTCCTCGATGGTGTTGAGGAAGTCCTGTACCAGGCCGAGCTCGCCCGGCGCGCCGGAGAGGTTGTACCGGGTCGTCGCAGGCCAGTCCCTCGACTCTCCCGCACCGCTCGTCATCGCCGTCTCCTCCGTCGGGTGGACCGGACCGCCTGCCGCCGGTTTCCTCCGAGGCTGCCACGTCGAGCTCCTCGACGCGGCAGCCCACCCCCGTCGGCGGACGCTCAGTCCGCCGCCCGGAAGTGTCCGGGCGCGATCCTCCCCTCCGTCAGTCGGTGCATCTCCGCGGAGAACTCCAGGGTCGCCCCCAACGGCCGGTGGCTGATCGAGACGTGCTGGATCAGGCCCTCCTCGTTGCGGGTCAGCACCGTGACCCCGGAGAACTCGACCCCGGAGGCGCCGACTGCCTCCCACTCCACGTACGTCCGGGCGCCGTTGGTCGCCTGGTGAGTGAAGACCAGTGAGCGGTAGTACCTGCTCGCGGTCCCCATGCAGATCTGGACGTCGGCACGGCCCCGCACGGGCCGCAGGAGCGCGGCGGCCTCAAGCACGACGTCGGCGGTGAACTTCTCGCCGAACGCCGCCTCCTCCTTGGCGGCGAAGGCTCCGGTCCAGTCCTGCTCGGTGACCTCTGCGGTCGTGATGCCTGCGGCGTCGGTCATCAGTGGTCCTCTCCGATCGGTGACGGGGTGCGTTGTCTGAGACCCAGGACGGCGAAGCCTGCGGCGGCGATCAGCACCGGGACGGCGAAGCTGACGAAAATCGCGCCGATACCCCAGCCTGCGCCGATCATCAGCCCGCCGAACAGTCCGGCGGCGATGGCGCCGAGCTTGCCGGCCGAGTGCATCCAGGCGAGGCCGGTGCCTCGTGCGCGGGTCGGGAACGCGGAGGCGGCGAAGGCGTTCATGCCCCCGTTGGACCCGGCGTTGAGCAGCCCCCAGAGGAAGCCGAGGACGAGCAGCCCGCCGAGCGTCCAGGTGCCGACGGCCACGGCCGCGACGGCGACCGCCGTGAGCACGAGGCCGGCCACCAGCGCGCGGTACTGCCCGATGCGGCTCATGGCGTACCCGATGACGAGCGAGCCGATCGCCCCGCCCCAGCCGGCCAACCCGATGACCGGGCCGGAGGCGGAGGCATCCATCGCCATGTTCGCCATGATGAGGGGGAGGTAGCCGATCAGGACGTAGGTGACCGTGCAGTTGGCCAGGTAGCCGTACCAGACGACCACGCTGGTGAGCAGGACCTTCCGCGACAGGACGGTGCGGACCCCGCCCCGGTCCCCCTCGTCGGCGGGGTCACGGTCGACGACGAGCTCGACCGGTCCCGACACACCGGTCGACCGTGCGATCGCGTCGACGGTCCGCCGGGCCCGCGGATCGTCTCTGCGGTGCCGCAGGAGCAGAGCGATCGACTCCGGCAGGAACAGCCAGACGACGGGGACGAGCACCAGGCCGAGGATCCCGCCGACCAGCAGCAGCACCTGCCAGCCGAAGGTGGGCACGATGAAGGCCGCGAGGTAGCCGACCACCGCCTGCCCGAGCGGGAAGCCTGCGAACACGATCGCGACGAGGAGTGCTTTGCGGCGCTGCGGCAGGAACTCGGACACCAGCGCGATCGCGGAGGGGAAGACGGCCCCGAGCCCGAAGCAGGCGACGGCGCGCAGCACGCCGATGGTCACGATGTCGGTCGCGAAGGCCGCGGCCACCATCGACCCGCCGAAGAGCACGATGCTGACCAGGAGCGTGGGTTTCCGTCCCCAACGGTCTGCGCACGGACCCACGACGAGCGCGCCGAGGGCGAGCGTGATGTAGCCGGCGGTGACCATCGTGGTGATCTGTCCCGGACCAGCGCCCCAGTCGCGGACCAGGTGGGGGTAGACGAAGCCCCAGGCGCCGATGTCGACGCCGTCGAGCAGGACGCAGAAGAAGCCGATGACGATGTAGGCGGTCCGGCGGGCACCCAGCGGACTCCTCGCGAGGAGCTGCGTGACCGTGATCGTCTCTCGGACGGTGGAGCGCACCGGGTCATCGGCCGCGGTGGATGGCAACCCTCTGTCGGGCATGCGACAACTCCCTTGTCATCGGCAGTGCAGGAGGACGGGTGTCAGGAATGGGCTGCGGAGGGCCGGGTGGTCGGACCGAGCAGTCCGACGGCGCCGTACCAGACCGGTCCTGGGTTGATGCGCAACGGATACCGGCGCAGCATCTCGTTGTAGTACTCCTCCGGGGCCCTGACCCGCGAGAGCAGGTCGCGAGCGTCTCGGAGGTAGGCGCGGGTCTGACCGATGGTCGCCGGATCGTCGTCCGCTCCCGGTGCCTTGTGTCCGGCGACGACGTGCCGGGGCGCGAGCGCCTCCAGTGTGTCGAGCGCGGCGAACCACGAGTCGAAGCCCTCGGCCGACGACTCGAGGACGTACTGGTGGACCCCGTTGTAGACCGAGTCGCCCGCCACGAGGAGCCCGAGGGACGGCACCCAGAGCGCGGTGGTGTCGTCGGTGTCGGTGTGGCCCAGCTCGATGGGGACGAACCGGTGTCCCTCGAGCTCGAAACCGCTCTCCGGGACGGCCTCGGCCAGGACGGGCGACGGCGGAACCAGACCCGGGAAGATTCTGTCCCACAACGCCTCGCGGCCCGCCGTGCCCTCGTGCTCCATGCGCTTGAGAGTGCCCGCCGTGGCATGGACGGACACGTCCGGGAAGGTCGACAACAGCTCGGCCAATCCCAGCCAGTGGTCCCCGTGGGCGTGCGTGATGTACACGTGCCGGAGCCTGCGACCGGAGTCTTCGATCCAGGTGCGGACCCGGTCGACCTGGCCGTAGGTGTAGGGCGCGTCGACGAGCACGGCGTCCTCGACCCCCTTCACCAGGGTCACGGCGAGCGGGGAGGACACGATCCCCTCCCCCGTCGGCAGGGTCTGACCTCCGGCCCGCGGCACGCCGTCGAGGACCAACACCTCGTACGAGAGCTCTCCTGTCGTCACCGCGACCTCCTCCTCGGGAACTGCGTAAGAGTTACAGACCTTCTGCCTCTTACGCAAGCACTCGCATCAAGGGTGCAGTCGGGTCTTGCACTCACCGTCTGAGCTGCCCTATCGTCCACGCATGCCATCTGCGTTTCGCAGGGCAACCCTGCGTCACGGAACCTCTGTTCCGTTCGTCGCCGCCGCTGTGGCCCTGACGACCCTCTACATCGGCAACAATCTGCCGAGCGCGCTCAACGGCGAGCGGCGCGCGAAGCTCGGCATCTCGACGTCGGTGCAGACCGCGCTCTACGCCACCGCTGTCGCGGTCATCCTGCTGTGTCTGGTCCTGGCCGGTCCGCTGTCGGACACCATCGGCCGACGGGCGCCGATCCTGGTCGGGCTGGGCGCCTTCGTCGTCGGCGACGTCGTGTTCCTGCGCGTCCGGGAGGTGACGCTGCTCTTCGTGGCCCGCGCCGTCCAGGGATTCGGCATGGGGATCGCGACCGCGGCGGCGCAGGCCACCCTGAGCGACACCGCCAGAGGCGATCCTCCCGCTGCCCGGCGGAGGGCGTCGATGACGGCGACGGCGTGCATGACGTTCGGGTTGGCGCTGGGGCCCCTGCTGGGTGGAGTGCCGGCCGAGTACGGCTCGCTCCGACTCGGCGTCGCCGTGCACGCGGTCGTCGTCGACATGATCCCAGCCGTGCGCGTCGGCCTCGAGCAGGCCGTCGCGTGGGCGGCGAAGCTCTGTACCCTCGCCTGTCTCGTCGTCCTTCCCTGGATGGCTTGGGAGGGCAGGCGACACAGCGCCGTCCCCGCGGCCAACGAGCCGTGACGAGCCGCGACGGGGAGGCGGAGGTGTCGTCGCGAGGATGGGACGACGACGGGTGGTTCGCCGAGGGCGTGTGCGCTCTCGGCGACCGGTGGGTGCTCCGGGTCCTCCACGAGGCACGGGGCGGCGTGGCCCGCTTCAACGACTTCGCCGACCGCCTCGGGGTGTCGCGGAACGTCCTGGCGGCTCGCCTGGTGCACCTGGTGGGGTGGGGTCTGCTCGCCAAGCGG
This sequence comes from Pseudonocardia lutea, assembly GCF_042658055.1. NCBI lineage: Bacteria > Bacillati > Actinomycetota > Actinomycetes > Pseudonocardiales > Pseudonocardiaceae > Pseudonocardia > Pseudonocardia lutea. Next base: position 9,808 of record NZ_JBHSQK010000074.1, on the reverse strand, counting down.
GAGTACCGGCGGGACGGGGTCCGGTGTCGGTACGAGTACACGCTGACGGACCGCGGGGTGTCGGCCCTGGCCGTGCTCGACGAGATCCGGGACTGGGCGGTGGCGGAGCGGCCGACCTTCGGTGGCGGCGACCGCCGGCTGCCGATCATCGGGCTGCCCCGTGAGGCGCGCGACGAGACCACGGGCCTGTGACCTCACCTCTCGTTCGGGTGCACCCCTGCCAAGGCCTTCCGTCGGGCGCGCGAGGCACGCAGGTTGATAGCGTTGCCGCACACCCGCACGTCGTGCCAGACCCCGCTGTTGTTCTTGGACCGGTCGTAGAACGACACCGGGCACCGCTCGTTGCGGCACACCTTCAGGCGCCGCCAGAGGTCGGCCTGCTGCGCGGCGGCGATCTCGATCAGGGTGGCCGTGGCGATCTGCCGCCAGCCCTCCCCACGGGGGGTGAGGGCGACCCGTCCGTCACGATGCAGGATCAGCCCCGCGGTGAGGGTGCGCAGGACCTCCGGGCCCGCGGCTGCGGACCCCGCCTGCCCGGCGAGAGCGGTACGCAGGTCGGTGCGCAGGTCCCGGAGCTGGTCGAGGTCCCCCTCGGACAGCTCGACCGGGCTCCCAGGACCCGACCACGCCCGCCCGACACCGACAGCCCAGTCGCGGGCGAGCTCGAGATCGCTGAGCAGGTCCGGTAGGGGAGGCCGCCCCGCACTGACGGTGTTCAGCAGATCCTGGACCAGCGCCAACCCGGCGGGGGCAGGGCTGAGCCCGTATCGCTCGCTGGCCGCCCACGTCACGGATCCATCGTAGCCGCTGGTCAGGACAGGCACTGAGCTTCCGGTTCCTGGCCCTGCGGTTCATGCCCGCACCGGTGCGGCTGCGCCAGCTCCTCCTGCAGCCCACGCCGAGGGAGGACGACATGAATCGCCGCGAGATCGAGTTCGACGCTGAGGGCGTCACGTTGCGGGGGTGGTTCTACCAGGCTGAACGGACGCCCGCCCCGACGATCGTCATGACGCATGGTTCCCGTGGTGGGTGATGTGGTGTCAAGGGTGTGTCTTACGCACCGTCGCCGTCGGCGTGAGGATGGCCGATGGGAAGGTCGCCTCGTTCGTCGGCGCCTTCGGGTGTCTGACCTGCGGTGTTATGTGTGGACTCGCTGAGGGGCCTTCCCCGCCCGGCCCGGGCTGGTGTTCTTGCGGCTGCGTCGCCGGGCCCGGACCTCGGGTGGGACGGTCCAACGCTCGGCGACGATCTTCTTGGCCGCGGCTGGGGTGACCGGGACGTTGTCGGTGTCGCAGACGACGTAGGGCATGCTGCGGCGCAGCACCGTCCAGGCGCGTTCGGCCAGGGCGGCGGCGATTACGCAAACGGCCTTGGTGTGGTTCGCGCCGCGTTCGACGATCTGGGTGTAGTAGAGGCGCGCCAGTTGTGGGTCCTGGCGGCGGGCGTTGTCCGCGGCCCGGACCAGGGTGGTGCGCAGCAGCGCCGGTCCGGCCTCGGGACATGGGCTGGCCCTTGCGGTCGGTCTGCCCGGTCTCCGCGGCGCGGGGGGTGAGCCCGGTGAAGGACTTGAAGTGCCGCGCGGTGGGGAACCGGGTGGCGTCCCCGACGACCGCGACCAGCGCCGGGGCACCGATCGTGGCCAGGCCGGGCAGGCTGCGGGCCAGCCCACCGGGATCGGCCCATCGGCAGGCGTCCTCACGGTGCCCTGCCGAGCGCGAGCGGTCGACCAACCTGGCGGTGAGCTCCGGGTCGTCGGTCACACCGCGGACCGGCTCGGTCGCGGTGATCGCGGGCGCCACCGCCTTGACCCGCACGCCCGCGGGTCCCCAACTACGCCGAGCTCTTCGCGGCGTCCGGGTTCAACGTTCCAGTGCCAGCGACTTCACCAAGAGCGACACTGCACCCTTGGTCGCGTTGTAGCCGGCCTGACCCCAGTCCCGGGCCAAGCTGGAGACTCTCGAGACCGCCACGAGCGAGCCGCCCGTCTCGGCGAGTCTCGGCAGCGACGGAGGCCGAGCACGTGCTCGGCGACCTCGTGGCCCGGCGCCCGGTTGGCCACGACGGACTCCTCGACGTCGCGCTGGTCCACCTGCGCGCCTGCGAGGCCGGGCGGCGGGTCGGCTGACCCGGCCCGCCGCCGGAGCGGGTCAGGAGGAGTAGAAGTGCTCCGCATCGACGATGCCGTCGAGCTTCCGGCCGAGTACCTCGGAGAACGTGAGCGCCGCTTGCAGGGGCCGGTGGTGGATGGCGATCTCGGCGATGCGCCCCTCCTCGTCCTTCGTCAGGATCGTCACGCCGCTGATCTCCGTCCCGCCGAAGGCCGTCGCCTCCCACTCCAGGTAGTCCCGCCGACCTTCGGTCGCCTGCTGGGTGAAGGTGAGCGACTCGTAGATCGAGCTCGCCGCCGCCATGACCTGCTGCACCGCCGCGGCGCCCTCGACCGGCCGGTAGAGCGTCGTGGCCCGCAATCGGACGTCGGCCACGAACGCCTCGCCGAACGCATCCGCCGTCTTCTTCTCGAAGGCGGCGGTCCAGCCCTGCGCGTCGACTCCGTCGGCGGTGTTGCCGGATGCACCCGCCAGGGACTCGACCAACCCGACGAGGTGTTCGGCGACGACCTCCGGACGCTCGGCGTGCGCCCAGTGCCCCGCACCGTCGACCGCGTGGACCTCGGCGCCCGCGAATCGCGCGGCGACACCGGCGTCGACGAGCTCCGCCGTGCAGAACCCGTCCCCCGCACCGCGCAGGATCAGGACCGGACCGGTGAAGGTCGAGGGCTGCGCCCCCTCGGGGACGCCGTCGTTCCAGGCATCGACGAACTGGGGGACGGCGCCGGGATCGACCGTCGCACCGACGGCGGCGAGGCGGTCGAGCTCCTCCGTCGGGAACGACACGCTCAGGCCGAGCCGGGCCTGGCGCTGTCCCTCCGCATCGCCTCCCAAGCCCTTGAACGGTACGACGGCCTCAGCGGGGAGCGAGGTGCCTGCCAGCGGGACGGGGGTGACCAGCACGAGGCCGCGCACCTGGTCCGGGCGCTGTCGGGCGGCGAGCTCGACGACCTGCGCGCCCATGCTCTGCCCCACCAGGACGACCGGGCCGGCCACACGGTCGAGGAGCGCCACGACGTCGTCCGCGTACCGCGGCAGTGTGTAGGGCCCCGGCTCGGCGGGCAGGCCGCTCATTCCGGCGAGATCGATCGCCTCGGTGGTGATCCCCCGCCGGTCCAGGACCGCCCGGACGGGTCGCCAGACGGCGGCGTCGTCGAGAAACCCGTGGACCAGGACGACGGTCGGCCGGTCAGCGTTGACCATTGTGTACTCCCTTCGCTGAGCGGACCGACCCGTCGGTCCCCTCGGGATGTGGACTGATCGTCAGCGCGGAACCACGGGGAGGAGCAGCGCGGAGGGGTGTTCGGCGTCGTGGTGGACGACCTGGGTCGCCTTCCGGACCGACGTGGCGTCCGCGACGCGCCTGCCGGTGTTCGGGTTGCGGTCCCAGCGGGGGAAGTCGCTCGAGGTGAGGTGCAGCCGCAGCCGGTGCTCGGGGAGGACGACGTGCGACAGGTGGCCGAGTTCGACGCGGATCTCGTAGACCCGGCCCTCGACGATCGGGCTTGGTTCGTCGTAGGAGTCCCGGAAGCGCATCCGCACCACGCCTTCGGCCAGGTTCTGCACGAACCCCGTGGGATGGACATCGGAGAGGACGGCCACGAAGTCGGTGTCCGGGACATCCGTGGACACGAACAACCGGACCGCGATCTCGCCGGTGATCTCCAGTGGGTTGGCGGCCACCGGGCCCGTGTAGACGAGGACGTCCTCGCGCGCCTGCGTGGCCCGCTGGTCGGCGACCCCGCCGCCGACGTAGCGGCCCCCTGCGGTGGGGACCGGGTCGTCCGGATCGTAGACGTAGGTGTCGGGCGCCTCGTCCGGCTCCGGGAGGTCCGGGCCCAGAACTCCCGCACCGTCCGCAGTGGTGGCCGGACCTGATCCGCGAAGGTGCCAAGGGACGACCTCGGCCCGGGAAGGCGGCCACTCCTCCTCGTCCCGCCACCGGTTCTCCCCCATCACGAACAGGGTGACGCGGGGACGCGGCAGCCCGGTCCGGCCATCGCGCACGAAGTGGTCGAACCACTGCCGCTGCATCTGCAGCACCGGGTAGGCGGCCTCGGGGCCGAAGTCGATGTCGCCGGTGTCCCCGGAGGTCGGCTGGTTGTAGGGCAGCAGATGCGCCCACGGTCCCATGAACAGCGCCTGGTCCGCGCGGGATCGCGCGCTCATCGCCGACTGCGACAGACCCAGGAAGTATTGCGGCGTGTCGAAGTTCGCGATGTCGTACCACGATCCGACGTGCAGCATGGGCACGTCGATGTCCTGCAGCCTGCGACGCAGGTCGACGGCCCACCAGTAGGGGCCGTCCGTGTCGTGGTGGAGGATGTCCGCGAGGAACGGGGCGCCGTCGCCGAACCGGTCGATCCAGTCCCGCAGCGGCAGGTGGCGCAGCGCCTCGTCGGTCAGCGGTGAGAACCGGACGGACGGGTCCACCTGCATGGCCTGCAGCGCAGCGAGTCGCGCCGTGTCCCCCTTGGCGGCGAGGACGTCCTGGGCCATGTTCATGAAGTAGCTCAGCGTCCAGGACAGCTCGAGCGCGCCGTGGTTGTACCAGTAGTTCCGGAACTCGCCCAGGTACGCCGAGACGGGCACCGCGGTGACGAGGTGCGGCGGTCGCTGCGTCGCGGCGAGGTACTGCGACAGCGCTCCGTAGGACTGTCCGAACGTGCCCACCCGCCCGTTCGAGGAGGGCAGGGCCGCCGCCCACTCGATCGCGTCGTAACCGTCCCGCGCCTCGTAGACGAAGGGGTACCAGGCACCTTCGGACCCGAAGCGCCCACGCGTGTTCTGCACGACGGTCAGGTAGCCGTGCGAGGCGTAGTAGTGGGCCTCGTTGAACGGCGCCGCCAGATCGTTGAGATGTTTGCCGTACGGGGTCCGACGCAGCAGCGTCGGCAGCGACCCCTCGCCGCGCGGGCGGTAGACGTCGGCGTACAGCCGCTTCCCGTCCCGCGTGCGCATGGCCACGTCCCGCTCGACGTCGACGTCGTGCGGGCCGCGCAGCTCCTCGAGATCCATTGCTCAGCGCACCACGGTGAAGTCCGACGTGACGTCACCCAGCCGCAAGGTCATGACCACTCCCTCAGTCGTTCGCGGCCGCCGTGATGCCGTCGACCCCTTCGTGAGGCAGACAGAAGCATAAGGCGAACGACAGTGTCAACCGCGCACGAGACCCGCTTGTTGAACTGAACCGTAGACATTATGGTTCTGTCACTGTCCTCGGCGAGACTCCGCCGTACGAAAGGCCGTGATGGCTCACCTCACCTGGACCGTCGACGACGACGTCGCGACCCTCGTCCTCGACAACCCCCCACAGAACCGCATCGGCCTGGACATGGTCGAGGAGCTCGGGCAGGCGCTCGACGCCGTCGAGCGCAGCGACGCGCGTGCCGTCCTGCTCCGCGCCGAGGGTGCCGACTTCAGCTTCGGCGGCGACATCGAGCCCTGGCCGGACTGGGACGAGCGGGAGCTACGGGCGAACTTCGAGCGCTTCCTGTTGACGTTCAACCGGTTCGAACGCCTGCCCGTTCCGACCGTCGCCGCCGTGCAGGGGCTCTGTTTCGGCGGCGGCCTCGAGCTCGCCGTCCGCAGCGACGTGATCATCGCGGGTCGGGGCGCCCGCTTCGGGCACCCCGAACAGTCGATCGCCATCGTGACGCTGCTCGGCGGCGTCTATCGGGTCGCCGCCCGTGCCGGCCGGACCCGGGCCATGGAGTGGGCGCTGACCTCGCAGCAGGTCCCCGCGGACGAGATGGAACGATTCGGCGTCGTGAACCGGGTCGTCCCGGACGACACCCTCCTGGAGGAGGCGACCGGGTTCGCGCAGGCCGTGGCGAAGGGCCCGACGAAGGCTCACGCCGCGCACAAGGCGCTGCTGCGGACGTGGGAGGCCGGGGGTGTGGCGGCGGCGGACGAGGTGATGTTCGACGTCGCCCTGCCGTTGTGGCGCACCGAGGACACCCGCCTCGCGATCCCCACCGCGGTGGAGGCGCTGAAGGCGGGTCGACCGCGGCCCGCGTTCCCCTACACCGGCCGTTGAGCCCGCTTCCCCGCCACGCTGGAGGACGGACATGACCCTGAACTACGACGTCTACGTCGCCCCCTCGATCCCGACCGCTGTGCCGGACCTGCCGCCGGACCTGGACCGTCGCTGGTGGTCCCCGATCTCGTCGACCCTGATCTACGGCGAGCGCGACGCTGTCCTCGTCGACCCGCTGATGACCATTGACCAGGCCGTCGCACTGGCCGAGTGGGTCTCGGCCTTCGACAAGAACCTCACCACGATCTATATCACGCACGGCCACGGCGACCACTGGTTCGGGCTCGGCACGCTGCTCGCCCGATTCCCGCAGGCCGAGCCGGTCGCGGTGCCGGCCGTGATCGCCCAGATGAAGGCCCAGGTCGCGCCCGAGTTCCTCGAATCCTTCTGGCACAGCCGGTTCCCGGGCCAGATCCCGACCCGCCTCATTGTCGCCGACGAGCTGACCGGAGGGCGGCTCGAGCTCGAGGGCGAGGAGCTCACGGTGGTCGAGCTCGGGCACACCGACACCGATGACACAACGGCATTGCACGTACCGTCGATCGGGCTCGTCGTCGCGGGCGACGCCGCCTATAACGACGTCCACCTCTACCTCGCGGAGTCCCCGGCCGAGGGCCGCAAGTCCTGGCTCGCCGCACTGGACATGCTCGAGGACCTGGCGCCGAGCGCCGTGGTGGCGGGCCACAAGCGCCCGGAGCGCCCGGACGACCCTGTGATCATCGAGGAGACCAGGCGGTACATCCTCGACTTCGACTCGGCCCTCGCCCGCACCTCGACCACCGAGGACCTCTACCGCGCGATGCTGGACCTGCATCCTGATCGGGTCAACCAGGGTGCCGTGTGGGGCTCGGCGCGCTCCGCGAAGGGCTGAGCGTTCGGAGGGCGGTCTGGCGCCAGATCTGGTCCAACAACCGCGCCGACGTCCTGGCCTTCACCGCCGGTCCTCGATGCCGTCGCCGAGAAGCTCCCACGCGTCGCCGAGCGCCTGAACCGCGAGATCGCCGCCGCACCGACGTCGTCGGCATCTTCCCCGACCGCGACGCGGTGATCCGCCCCGTCGGCACCGTACTCGCCGAACAGCACGACGAATGGGCCGAAGGACGGCGCTAGCTCGGCCTCGACGTCCTCGCCCGAGCCCGCATCACCGCCGTCCCGGACAGCACCGCCGGCAGCGAGGAGGTGAGCTCCACCGACCCCATCCCGGCGCTCGGCGCCTGACAGAAGAGGAGGACGATACGAGGGCCGGTGACCGGGCGGTTCTCGACCTCCGTCCCCGCGGCGGTTACCGGCGCCCCGCGGGCGCGGCGAAGGGCACGGTCCGGGCCGCGTCGGCGCGCAGCCCCCCGCCGGGCGGGGGTTCCCACAGCCCCCGGCGCTGCAGGACCGGCAGCACGCCCTCCCCCATCCACCACGCCTCCTCGAGGTGCGGGTAGCCGGAGAGCACGAACTCGTCGATGCCGGCCTCGTGGTACTCACTCATCCGGTCCGCGACCTCGATATGGCTGCCGACCAGCGCGGTCCTGGCCCCGCCACGGACCAGACCGACGCCGGCCCACAGGTTCGGCGCGATCTCCAGGCTCCTCGCGGTGCCGCCGTGGACGCCGTTGTGCAGGGCGCGCATCCGGCGCTGCCCCTCGGACTCGCTGGCCGCGACGGACCTGCACCGCCTCGATCGTGGCCGGGTCCAGCGCGGCGAGCAGCGACTCCGCCTGAGCCCAGGCCTGCTCGGCGGTGTCACGGGTAATCACGTGCAGCCGGATGCCGATCCGCACCGAACGGCCGCGGTCGGCGGCCAGCTTGCGGGTCCATCCGATCTTCCCGGCGACCTGCGCCGGCGGCTCGCCCCACGTCAGGTAGACGTCGGCGTGCTCGGCGGCCACCTCCCCCGCCACCGGGGAGGACCCGCCGAAGTAACCGGCGGCACCGGCTCGGGCAGCCGGTCCAGGAACGCGCCCTCGACGTGCACGTGCTCGCCGTCGAGGTCCACGGTCTCGCCACGCCACAACGCGCGCACGACCCGCAGGAACTCGCCGGTGCGGGCGTAGCGGCCGTCCTTGTCGAGGAAGTCGCCGTAGGCGCGCTGCTCCTTCGACTCGCCGCCGGTCACGACGTTGAGCGGCAGCCGCCCGCCGGAGTGGCGCTGGTAGGTCGCGGCCTGCTGCGCGGCCAGGGTCGGGGAGATCGAGCCGGGGCGGAAGGCGACCAGGAACTTCGGCCGTTCCGTGTGCGCGACCAGCATCGCCGTGGTCAGCCAGGCGTCCTCGCCCCAGGCGCCGGTCGGGGTCAGCGCGCCGGTGAAGCCGACCTGCTCGGCGGCGCGGGCGACCTGGGTCAGGTACTCGATCGAGGCCGGGCGGATCGACCCGGCCGAGCCGGTGCCGACGCCGTGGCCGCCGCCGACGAGCTGGCGGCCGTCGCCGTTGGTGGGCAGGAACCAGTGCAGGGTGAGCGGGGGCATGGGGGTCCTTCGGGACAACGGCGGGTGGGCGGGTGCGGCGTCGGCCCGGACGGGCCGCAGGCGCCGGCGTCAGCCCCGACAGACCGCGGTGCGGACGCGGCCGAAGTCGACCCACAGCCGCCGGGTCAACGCGCTTCCTCCCATTCCTCGACAGGAACACGGAAGGTCGGCGAACCGCAAGGTCGCAGGCGTCGCCGTGTGCGGAGACCTTCCGACACAAAGCCCTGCACAGCGGTGACGCGATTCAGGAAGGCTCCTTCCCGAGACTCGCGATGTCGGCCTCGACCCGCTCGGTCGCCGCTCGGAGCGCCTTCTCGCCGTCGCCGGGCCCTCGGGTCCAGCGGGCCAGATCGCCCAGGTGGATCTCGTGCACCGCGGAGACGACGTTCCATCGCACCGGCCGGTCGGGCTCGCCCCCGAGCACGTGCCACAGGTACTCCAGTGCCTGGCGACGGGGCACCGGGTCGTCGCCGGGGAGCTGGGCGGCCGCCAGGCGCAGGGCCTCGACCGGGTCGCCCGACGCGGACGTGTCCACCGTCAGCATCGCCCGGGTCAGCACGGCCCGGACCTGAGTGAGCGCGGCGACCTGCTCCTCGGCACGCTCCCGCTCCAGCCGAGCGAGCCGCGCGCGCCACCGCCGCCACAGGTTCGCCGTGACCCGGCGCGCGCCCGCACTCACGACATCCGCCGGCTCATGGCCAACTCCGTGGGAAGGGTGATCGGTCAGGTCGCCGCGGTTCGACCCGCGCGGTTACGGCCGGGCCCCGGGATCCGCCGCGGGCCGCCCACTCCTCGGCCAGGAGGGCTTGGGAGGCGACCCGGTCCTCGTGCCGGTGGGTGATCGTGGTGACCAGCAGCTCGTCCGCGCCGGTGACCCGCTGCAGCGCCTCGAGGCGCTCGGCGACGGTCCCCGGAGCACCCACGAACCGGGTGGCCAGCCGGTCGGCCACCAACGCCCGCTCCTTCTCGGACAACGGGTGCGCCCCCGCTGTGGCCGGATCGGGGAACGGGATCGCCCCGGCGCCGGTGCGGATGCTGTGCACCCACGTCCCGTATCCGGCCGCCAGGTCACGGGCCCTCGCGTCGTCCTCGGCGACGACCACATCCGCCGACACCATCACGTACGGGGCGCGCAGGCGCTCCGACGGCCGGAACGCCTCGCGATACGCCGCCACCGCCTCGAGCACCGTGCCCGGGCTGACG
>NZ_JBHSQK010000073.1:0-42150 GCF_042658055.1 Pseudonocardia lutea | reverse complement strand
GGCGGGGATGACGCGGGCGGGGATGACGCGGGCGGGTGCGGCGCAGCGCGTCCGGATCTCGCGGCACACCCGGACGTGCGCGACGCGAGCCGTCGACCGGGTGTGCCGCCGACCTGTCGGATGTGCCGCTTTGCCCGCACGGGTGTGTGACGGCTCAAGGGGTGTCCCGGGTCGCGGGTGCGCGAGGCGTCGCTCCGGGCGCGGCGGCCGCATTCCTCTCGCCCTGCGACCGGTGGGGGCGTCGCACACCCGCTCCTGCCGCCCCTCACACCCGCAGGACCCGCCGCACATCCCGTCGACGGCCTGTGCGGCGCCCTGACGGGTGTGCGAGCTCGAGAGGGCCGCGGGTCGAACGCCGGCTGTCCTCGCCGGGCCGGCCGCTTCGGAATGCGCTGCACGCCCTCCTCGCGGCGTCGGGCGTCGCACACCCGCTCCTGTCGCCCCTCACACCCGCAGAACCCGCCGCACACCCCGTCGACGCTCTGTGCGGCGCTCCGATGGGTGTGCGGACCAGAGAGCCGCGGATCGAACGCCGAAGTCGTCGCGGGCCGGCCCCTGCGGGGATGCGCTGCGCGCCGTCCTCGCGGGGTGCGCGTCGCACACCCGCTCCTGCCGCCCCTCACACCCGCAGGACCCGCCGCACACCCCGTCGACGGCCTGTGCGGCGCTCCGATGGGTGTGCGGACTCGAGAAAGTCGCGGATCGAACGCCGGCTTCCTCGCCGGGCGGCGGGTCGCCTCGGGGCGCCCCTTGCCGTCCTCGCCGGGGCAGTCGCCGTTGCGCGCGACGGCGGTGAGGTGGCGCGGGCGTGCCTGCCCGAGCCCGCCGCACACCCGGCGGCGCGTGACCCCGCCCGTCGACCGGTTGTGCCGCCGACTCTCCGGATGTTCCGCCACGCCGGGCCGGATGTGCGCGTCGGCGGCTGTGGGAGCGCTGATGGATGTGAGACGCGTCGGCGGCTATGCGGCGCGCCGGCGGCTGTCGGACGCGCCGGCGACTGTGAGACGCGCCGGGCCGGATGTGCGGCGTTTCGGCGGATGTCCGGCGCCTCGGCGGATGTGCGACGCGTCGACGGCCTGTGGAGCCTCACCGGATGTGCGGGGCGGAGGGGGCGCGACCGCACCGCCGGCCCCACCGGGCCGGTCACGACCCCGCCGCTCCTCTCCACGAACCCACCGGCGGCGGAGCTGCGGAAACGGGGAGGGAGCCCCCCGGGTTGGCGGCCCGCGGAGGGGGTTGTGTAGAGTTCTGCAGGTCCGACGGGGAAGTCTCCGGAGGGCCGTGCCGCCCCTTTAGCTCAGTCGGCAGAGCGTCTCCATGGTAAGGAGAAGGTCTACGGTTCGATTCCGTAAAGGGGCTCCAGCGAGGTAGGTGTGACCGGCTTCGCGAGGCGGTGTAGCTCAGTCGGTAGAGCAAGCGGCTCATAATCGCTGTGTCGCCGGTTCAAGTCCGGCCACCGCTACACACACGATCCGAGCTCGAAGCAGGAAAGCAGCAGGAGGCACCCGCGATGGCGAAGGCCACCGACGTCCGGCCGAAGATCACGCTGGCGTGCGAGCAGTGCAAGCACCGGAACTACATCACCAAGAAGAACCGGCGCAACGATCCCGACCGGCTCGAGATCAAGAAGTTCTGCCCGAACTGCGGCACGCACCGCGCCCACCGCGAGACCCGCTGAGCGCAGTGCCCGACGAGTCCTTCGTCGGCCGTTCGCTCCCGGCCGCCGGTCCCTTCCAGGTCGGCCGGGAGAAGATCCGCGAGTTCGCCGCGGCGATCGGGGACACCTCCCCGCTCAGTCGCGACGTCGATGCCGCGCGCGCGGCCGGTCATCCCGACCTGGTCGCGCCGCCGACGTTCTCGACGACCTTCACGATGCCCCTGATCGAGGCGTTCCTCCGGGACCCCGGCTTCGGCTGGGACTACACGCGGATGGTCCACGGCGACCAGCGCATCACCTTCCACCGCGCGATCCACGGCGGCGACGAGCTGTTCACCACGATCCACGTCGACGAGCTGCGTACCCGTGCGGGCAGCCACATGCTCACCCTGCGCTGCGAGGTCGCCGACGCCGCGGGTGAGGCCGTCGCCACCACCAGCTCGCTGCTGGTGACCCAGGCATGAGCACCCCGCAGGGCGCCGCAGGCGCGCAGAAGGGCGACGAGCTGCCGCCGCTGCGCGTGCACCTCACCCGGGCGGACCTGGTCCGCTACGCCGGTGCCTCCGGCGACTTCAACCCGATCCACTGGAGCGACCGGGTCGCGGGTGTCGCCGGGCTGCCCGGCGTGATCGCGCACGGGATGCTGACGATGGCCGTGGCGGGCCGGGTCGTCACCGACTGGGTCGGCGATCCCGCCCTGGTGCGCAGCTACGGCACCCGGTTCACGCGCCCCGTGGTCGTCCCGGACGACGACACCGGAGCCCTCGTCGAGATCACCGGGACCGTCGCGGACGTCACCGAGACGGACGGCGTGCGCGTCGCGCGCATCGACGTCAAGGCCGTGTTCGAGGGCAGGTCCGTGCTGGGCCGCGCCACCGCCGAGGTCGTCCTCCCGGACTGAGTCGCGGGCCGTCTCCGGTTGCCGTGATCGTCGCCGGGGTCGATGCTGCCTTGCGTCCCGGGTCCGCGAGGGCCCGCACCGCACGGAGGGAGCACCAACGTGAAGTTCGGGAAGCTGGTGGACAAGGCCTGGGAGGAGAAGACGGCCGCGGAGGTCCTCAAGGCCCCGCCGTCGGCTCTCGAGGGCCTCACCGAGAAGCACGACGAGGCGCTGGCCGCCCTCGGCATCAAGTCGGTCGGGGACCTGGCGAAGTGGAAGTACTTCCAGCGCGCGTCCGCGCTCGCCGCCCTGGCCGAGCTCGACAAGTAGGTCCCCCACGCACGCGAGGGGCGGGCACCGCGACCGGTGCCCGCCCCTCGTGCGTGTCGGTGGTCGCTACTGGGCCTCGCGCAGCAGCGCGCCCATCCGCTCGACACCGGTCCTCAGGTCGTCGTCGCCCAGGGCGTAGGACAGCCGGAAGAAGCCCGGGGTGCCGAAGGCCTCGCCCGGCACCACGGCGACCTCGGCGTGCTCCAGCACCGCGGCGGCGAGGTCCAGGCTGGTCTCGATCTTCTGCCCGCGGATCTGCTTGCCGAGCAGCTCGCCCACGGCCGGGTAGGCGTAGAAGGCGCCCCGTGGGGTCGGGCACTGCACGCCCGGGATGGCCGAGAGCAGCTCGACGATGGTGCGGCGGCGCCGGTCGAACGCGCTGCGCATCTCCTCGACCGCGTCGAGCGGGCCGGTCAGCGCCTCGATCGCGGCGCGCTGGGACACGTTCGCGACGTTCGACGACAGGTGGCTCTGCAGGTTCGTGGCGGCCTTGACGACGTCCGCGGGGCCGGCCATCCAGCCGACCCGCCAGCCGGTCATCGCGTACGTCTTGGCCACGCCGTTGAGCACCACGCAGGTGTCGGCCAGCTCCGGCACGGCGACCGGCATCGAGACGGCCTCGGCGCCGTCGTAGACCAGGTGCTCGTAGATCTCGTCCGTGACGACCCAGATGCCGTGCTCCACGGCCCAGCGGCCGACGGCCTCGGTGAGCTCGCGGGGCGCGACGGCACCGGTCGGGTTCGACGGCGAGCACCACAGCAGCACCTTGGTGGCCGGGGTGCGCGCGGCCTCGAGCTGCTCCACCGAGGGCAGGTAGTCCGCCTCCGGCCCGGTGACGACGACCGTGGTCACGCCGCCGGCCAGGGCGATGGCCTCGGGGTAGGTGGTCCAGTACGGGGCCGGGAGGATGACCTCGTCGCCCGGGTCGAGGAGGGTGGCGAAGGTCTGGTAGACGGCCTGCTTGCCGCCGTTGGTCACCAGGACCTGGTTCGCGGCGATCTCGTACCCGGAGTCCCGCTTCGTCTTCTCCACGATCGCGGCCTTGAGCTCGGGCAGCCCGCCCGCGGGAGAGTAGCGGTGGTTGCGCGGGTCCGCGGCCGCCTCCTGCGCGGCGGCCACGATGGCCGGCGGGGTGGGGAAGTCCGGCTCGCCGGCGCCGAAGCCGATCACCGGGCGGCCCTCGGCCTTGAGCGCCTTGGCCTTCGCGTCGACGGCGAGGGTCGCCGACTCGGCGATCCCCCCGATCCGGGCGGAGATCCGGGGCTTCTGCGCTGAAGAGGCTGCACTGGGTGCGGACATGGGCCTCATCCTCGCGCACCGCGCGTACGCTCGCGCGAGTGGGTTTCGACCCCGCAGGCCCCGTCCGAGCTCCCCGGGGGACCGCGGGTGAAGGGGCCCGGACCGGGTGCCGTACACTCGGTTCGCCGGGCGCACCGGATCTTCCGGTGTGCCTGCTCCGAACCCGTCGGGTCCCCGACGTGACGGGCCGGGGCAGCGTAGGGGTGTAGCTCAACTGGCAGAGCAGCGGTCTCCAAAACCGCAGGTTGCAGGTTCAAGTCCTGTCACCCCTGCCACCTGGACGACATCGGGAACGAGACGAGGGGGCGGGCGTCTGCCCGCCGGTGAGGACGAACGTGAGCGACGAGCGGGAGACCGGGCGGGAGCGCCCGACGTCCGCGGCGGACCGCCGCGGGCGGCGCGCGTCGTCCTCGTCGTCGTCGGGCACCGGCGCGGTCACCACGCCGGGCAAGGGCCGCCCGACGCCCTCGCGCAGCGGCGGGGCGCCGCGCAAGGCGTCGCCCGTCGCCAGGCTGGTCCGCTTCCTCCGCGAGGTCGTGGCGGAGCTGCGCAAGGTCATCTGGCCCACGCGCAAGCAGCTGGTGACCTACACGATCGTCGTGCTCGTCTTCGTCGCCTTCATGGTCGCGCTGGTGTCGCTGCTGGACTGGGTGTTCGGGCTGGGCGTGCAGGCCCTGTTCGGCGCCTAACCTTGTACCCGGGACCCCGATCGAGCACGACGCTGACGAAGGAAGCGAGAAGCACGTGACCTCCCCAGACGGCCGGCCGGCCGAGGACGAGACGACGGTGCGGGACACCGACGTCGAGGTGGCTTACGGCGCCGAGGCCTCCGACAGCTCGGACAGCGGCATCGACCCCGCCGACGACACCGACACCGCCGCCGAGGCGGTCGAGGCCGAGGAGGCGGAGGACGCCGCGGTGGACTTCGGCTCGGAGGCGGCTGCGGCCGTGCCGACCGGGGACGCGCAGGCCGACCCGGGCGACCTCGAGGCCGGCGCCGACGGCGACGGCGCGGAGAGCGCCGCGGACGCCGGTGCCGCCGAGGAGGCCGACGAGGAGGTCGACCCGGTCGAGGAGATGAAGGAGGCGCTGCGCCGCGCCCCCGGCGACTGGTACGTCGTCCACTCCTACGCGGGCTACGAGAACAAGGTGAAGCAGAACCTCGAGACCCGGGTGCAGACCCTGGACGTCGAGGACTACATCTACCAGGTCGAGGTGCCCACCGAAGAGGTCACCGAGATCAAGAACGGCCAGCGCAAGCAGGTGCAGCGCAAGGTGCTGCCCGGCTACATCCTGGTCCGGATGGAGCTCAACGACCAGTCGTGGGGCGCCGTCCGCAACACCCCGGGCGTCACCGGCTTCGTCGGGGCCACCTCGCGGCCGTCGCCGCTGGCCCTGGACGAGGTGCTGAAGTTCCTGCTGCCCAAGCAGGAGGCGCCGAAGGAGAAGGCCGCGGCCACCGCGGGTGCGGGCGGCGCGACCGCCGGCA
This sequence comes from Pseudonocardia lutea, assembly GCF_042658055.1. NCBI lineage: Bacteria > Bacillati > Actinomycetota > Actinomycetes > Pseudonocardiales > Pseudonocardiaceae > Pseudonocardia > Pseudonocardia lutea. The sequence continues at coordinate 36,495 of NZ_JBHSQK010000073.1, read as the reverse complement.
CCGGCGGCACGGCCCAGGTCGAGGTCGACTTCGAGGTCGGCGAGTCGGTCACTGTCATGGACGGCCCGTTCGCCACGCTCCCGGCCACGATCAACGAGGTCAACGTCGACGCGCAGAAGCTGAAGGTGCTCGTGAGCATCTTCGGTCGCGAGACGCCCGTCGAGCTGGCCTTCAGTCAGGTCTCCAAGATCTGACGCGCACGGTTCTCCGCCGCGGCGGGCAGGTCCGCGGCGGGTACGTCGATCACTGAGGAATCTCAATGCCACCCAAGAAGCGGAAGCTCTCCGCGATCATCAAGCTCCAGATCAAGGCCGGCGCGGCCACGCCGGCCCCGCCCGTCGGCCCCGCGCTGGGTCAGCACGGCGTGAACATCATGGAGTTCTGCAAGGCCTACAACGCCGCCACGGAGGCCCAGCGCGGCGACGTGGTGCCGGTCGAGATCTCGGTGTACGAGGACCGCTCGTTCACCTTCGAGCTCAAGACCCCGCCCGCCGCGAAGCTGCTGCTCAAGGCGGCCGGCGTGGAGAAGGGCTCCGGCGAGCCGCACAAGACCAAGGTCGCCTCGGTGACCATGGACCAGGTGCGGGAGATCGCGCAGACCAAGATGCGCGACCTCAACGCCAACGACCTGGACCAGGCCGCCAAGATCATCGCCGGGACCGCCCGGTCGATGGGCATCACCGTCAACTGACGGTCCACATCGAGAGCGTGGGAGAGCCGGGCGCGGCTCGGACCACGACCTGACCCAAGAGGACAGCAATGGCAAAGCGCAGCAAGATCTACGAGCAGGCGGCGGCCAAGATCGACCGCGACCGCCTGTACTCGCCGCTCGAGGCCGCCACCCTGGCCAAGGAGACCTCGAGCAGCAAGATGGACGCGACCGTCGAGGTCGCCATGCGGCTGGGCGTCGACCCCCGCAAGGCCGACCAGATGGTCCGCGGGACCGTGAACCTGCCCCACGGGACCGGCAAGACCGCCCGCGTCATCGTGTTCGCCGTCGGCGACAAGGCCGCCGAGGCCGAGGCCGCCGGTGCGGACGTCGTCGGCGCCGAGGACCTGATCGAGCGCATCCAGGGCGGCTGGCTGGACTTCGACGCCGCGATCGCGACCCCCGACCAGATGGCGAAGGTCGGCCGCATCGCCCGCATCCTCGGCCCGCGTGGCCTGATGCCGAACCCGAAGACCGGCACCGTCACCCCGGACGTCACCAAGGCCGTCAGCGACATCAAGGGCGGTAAGATCAACTTCCGGGTGGACAAGCAGGCCAACCTGCACCTCGTCATCGGCAAGGCCTCGTTCGACACCGAGAAGCTGGTGGAGAACTACGGCGCCGCCCTCGACGAGATCCTGCGGGCCAAGCCGTCCGCCGCGAAGGGCCGCTACATCAAGAAGATCACCGTCTCCACGACCACGGGCCCGGGCATCCCGGTCGACCCGAACCGCACCCGCAACCTGCTGGTGGACGAGGCCGTCTGAGCACCTGATCGGCGCGCCGGTCGTCCGGCGCACGAAGGCCCCCTCCGGATCGGAGGGGGCCTTCGTCGTTCCCGGTGCTCAGGACCAGTCGGCCAGGATCTGCTCGACGGCCTCGGGCTCCGCCGGGCGGCCCGGCACCTCGGTGGTGGTGCGGGAGAAGCGCGGGGCGGGGGCGGCCTGCGGGGTGTCGTCGGGGCTGACGATCGTGTTCCGGGCGGCCATGTGCGGGTGCTGCGCGACCTCGCCGAAGGCCAGGACCGGGGTGGTGCAGGCGTCCGTGCCGTCGAAGATCGCGGCCCACTCGTCGCGGGTCTTCGTCCTGAAGACCTCGGTGAACCGCTCCTTGATGGCCGGCCAGGAGGGGATGTCCATCTGCGGGGGCAGCTCGGCGGGGTCGATCTCCAGGCCTTTCAGCAGCTCGGCGTAGAACTGCGGCTCGATCGCCCCGACGGCCATGAACTTGCCGTCCGCGCAGGTGTAGGTGTCGTAGAAGGGCGCGTAGCCGTCGAGCATGTTGCTGCCCGGCTGGTCCTGCCAGAACTTCTGCCCGAGCATCCCCCACACCATCTGCACGAGGAGGCTGGCACCGTCGACCATCGCGGTGTCGACGACCTGGCCCTCGCCGGAGCCGCGGGCCTCGTACAGCGCGGCGAGCACGCCGATGACCAGCAGCATCGAGCCGCCGCCGAAGTCGCCGACCAGGTTCAGCGGCGGGACCGGGCGCTCGCCGTCGCCGCGGCCGATGGCGTGCAGCGCGCCGGTGAGGGAGATGTAGTTGATGTCGTGGCCGGCGCGGTCGGCCATCGGGCCCTCCTGGCCCCAGCCGGTCATCCGGCCGTAGACCAGCCGGGGGTTGCGCGCGTGGCAGTCCGCCGGGCCGACGCCCAGCCGCTCGGTGACGCCCGGGCGGTAGCCCTCGAGCAGCACGTCGGCCTTCTCGACGAGCTTGAGCACCGTCTCGCGGCCCTCGGGGGTCTTCAGGTCCGCGGCCACCCGGCGCCGCCCGCGCAGGGTGGGGTCGACCTCGCCGCCGATCCTCAGTCCGCCCGGCCGGTCGATCCGGACCACCTCGGCGCCCAGGTCGCCGAGGATCATCGCCGCGTGCGGCCCCGGTCCGATCCCCGCGAGCTCGACGACGCGTACGCCCGCGAGGGGTCCGCTGCGAGTGCCCACTTCCATCCTCCTCATCGATCGATCGTTCAGGACTCTACGGGTCCGGCGGCCGCGGGTCAGCGGTCCGGACCACAGATCCGCACTCCGCCTCAGGCCACCGCGATCTGGTCCGCCGCCGCGCGGTCCGGCTGGTGCCGCAGACCCTGCCACGCGGCCGTGAGCCGATCGAGCGCGGCCGCGGCCTGCTCGGGGCGCAGGGTGTAGGGCAGCCGGACGTACCGCTCGAAGGCGCCGTCGACGCCGAAGCGCGGCCCGGCGGCGAGCAGGACGTCGTGCCGGCGGGCCGCGCCGGCGAGCAGGCTCGACACCGGCTCGCCCAGGTCCACCCACAGGCTCAGCCCGCCCGCAGGGTCGTTGGGCCGCCACTGCGGGAAGTCCGCGGCGAGCCGGCGCTGCAGGTCGGCGCGCGCGGCCCGCAGCGTGTCCTGCCGCTCGGCCACGACCGCGTCCACCTCGCCGAGCAGCCGGGCCGTGACGATCTGGTCGAGCACCGCCCCGCCGAGGTCGATCGACGGGCGGAGCGCGGCCAGCCGCCGCACCAGGGACGCCGAGCTGCGGATCCAGCCGATGCGCAGCCCGCCCCAGAACACCTTGCTCGCCGACCCGATCGTGATCAGCAGCGCCGAGTCCGGCGCGTGCCGGGCGACCGGCTCCGGGGCCGGGACGTCGAGCGGCAGCTCGGCCAGGGTCTCGTCGACGACGAGCGGGGTGCGCGTGCGCCGCGCGAGCTCGACCACGCCCTGGCGGATCTCCGGCGGCATCACCGCGCCCGTGGGGTTGTGGAAGTCCGGGACCAGGTAGCACAGGGCGGGGTGGGTGTCCCGGACCGTCGCGGTGAGCAGGTCGACGTCCCACGCCGGTTCCTGGCCCTCGGGGGCCAGCGGCACGGGGACCGGGCGGGACCCGCGGCTGCGGATGGCGTCGAGCGCGTTCGGGTAGGTCGGGTGCTCCACGAGCACCCGGTCGCCCGGCCCGGCGAGCAGCGTCAGCACCAGCGCGATCGCGTGCTGCGCACCGGAGGTGACCAGGATCTGCTCGGGCGTGGTGGGCACACCGCGCTCGGTGAAGCGCCGCGCCACGGCCTCCCGCATCACGGCGATGCCGGGGAGGGTGTAGCCGTGGCCGCAGAGGTGCCCGTCGAGCTCGGTCACGGCCGCCGCGGCGGCGCGCCGGATCGCGTCCGTGGGGGCGGGGAGCGCCGCGTGCGCGAGGTCGGTCAGCCCGCCCCCGGTCAGCGGCGAGAACGGCGTCTCGGCGGCGGCCGCGCCGGTGGGTCCGGGGACCCGGGTCCAGCTGCCGGAGCCTCGCCGGCTCTCGAGGAAGGCGTCGGCGCGCAGGGCCTCGTAGGCGGCGGCCACCGTCGTCCGGCTGACGTCCAGGGCGGCGGCGAGCTCGCGCTCGGCCGGAATCCGGGTGCCGAGCGGGAGCCGGCCGTCCAGGATGAGCAGCCGGACGCGCTCGGTGAGGGCGGCGGCGAGGCCGCGCTGGTCGTCCGGCCGCCAGGTGCCCAGCAGGCGGGCGAAGCTCGAGCCGCCGATCCGGCGGGTGCCGGGGTTCAAGGGGTCCACCAAGTCCACCTCCGCGAAATTGGCCCTAGAGAATCAGGCCAATAGTGCCAGAGTGGAGCCATGACAGCGACGATCCTGCTCTCGGTCCTGACCCTCATCGCGATCCTGGCGCCGCGCTACGGCGCCGACAGCCGCTCGCTGCGCGAGCGGCCGCACTACACGGCGACGCCCTGGGGCGACGTGAAGAAGGTCCTGCGCCGGCTCGAGGAGGCGGCGGCCCGGCCACAACGGGCCGGACCCGCGGTCCGGCGGCTCAGGTCCGGTACTCCCAGTGGTTCTGCATGAGCACCTGGTCCGTGCGGTCGGCGTCGTCCCGGATCTCGGCACGGTAGTAGTACCGGCCCGGCTGCCAGCCGTCCTTCTCGGCGACGACCTGCAGGTACTCGGTGGCCCAGCGGTGCCACTCGTCGGCGTCCCTGGGCGCGGGGTCCGGGGCGTCGCACACCACGGTCGTGAAGTCGTGCAGCCGGCCGCGCAGCGAGGTCCACATCCGGACGTCGAGGTAGAGGGTCTCGGGCAGCCCGCCCGCGGTCCGCTCGCCGGACCCGGTCCGCTCTCCGCTCACGTCACGCCTCCCCGGGCGGCCCGTGGTGGGCCCGCAGGGAGTATCGATCACCGCCGAGGTCCGGGCGCCGCGCGGCGCCCGGACCTCACCGGATCGTGCGACGCCGGGCTCACGCGGCCAGCAGGTCCGCGCGGCCCTTCTCCTCGAGCATGCTCTTGTACGGCCCGAACAGGCCCTTCGCCAGCGGCAGCACCTTCAGCAGCTTGGCAACCGGGCCCTTCGCCCGGACCTGGCCCTTGGCCAGCGCCACCGGCAGCACGACCTTGCCGAGCCAGAACCGGTTGCCGGTGTCGGCGCTCATGAACAGCTCGACGTTCGGCTCCGGGCCGTTGCCCGCGCCCTCGTGGATCTCCGAGTTCGGCATGTCCACGGTCAGCACGGCCTCGGGGCCGGAGTAGGTGATGCGCAGGACCACACCGGAGGGCTTCAGCTTCTCCACCAGGGCCGCGTCCTCCATGCCCAACCGGAAGACCCCGCCCAGGTACTCGTACACCTCGGCCTCGTTCTGGAACGCCGCCACGTCGCAGCCCCTTTCGCTCGCTCGCCGGGGAGTCTGGCCCGCCCGGGGCGCGGCGGCGACTCCCCGGCCGGGCCATGCCTGGCCCGCACGGACCGGTCCTCAGGGGCGCCGGTCGTCGAGCAGGCCCGCCCGGCCGGCCAGCGCGGCCGCCTCGATCCGGTTGGCCGCGCCGAGCTTGTGCAGCAGCGAGGCGATCATCCGCTTCGCGGTGCGCTCGCTGACCAGCATCGGCCGGGCGATCTCGCTGGTCTCCAGGCCGCGGGCGAGCAGCCGCCACAGCTCGACGTCCCGCTCGGACAGGGTGTCGAGCACGCCGTCCGCGGTGCGGTCCGCGGAGGCCAGCAGCGCGTCGAGCAGCTCCCCGCGGACGACCTTGACCCCGGCGAGCAGCGACAGCAGCGGGGCGACGAGCACCGCCGGGTCCGCGGACTTGGCGAGGTACCCGTCGGCCCCGGCGCGCAGCGCGGCCGCGGCCAGGTCCAGGTCCTCGGTGCCGGAGAGCGCGAGCACCTTCGTCGCCGGGTAGGCGGCCTTGATCCGGCGGATCGTCTCGACCCCGCCGAGCGGCGGCAGCGCGAGGTCCACCACCGCGATGTCCGCCCGGTTCCTCCCGACGAGCGCCACGGCCTCCTCGCCGGCCGTGGCCGAGCCGGCGACCCGGAAGGTGTCGCCCGCGCGGGACTCCAGCAGGAGGGCGAGACCCTGGGCGAACAGCGCGTGGTCGTCCACGATGACGACGGTGTGGGGCCCCTCCTGCACGGACCGGAGCCTAATCGGATCTAGTCTCCGGACTCGCACGACCTGCACCGACGGCGACGGGAGGCCCGGTGAGGAGCCCGACGGACAGCAGGGTGGACCCGCTCGCGGAGGCCATGACGGACCCGGGCGCGCTCCGCTGGGACCCCTGGACGCGACGCTCGGACTCAGCCGAGGAGCGGGCCGCGGTGGTGATCCGGGCGATCGTCGTGGTCGCCGTGGGGCTGGCGCTCGCCGTGGGGCCCGAGCTCGCCCGGGGCCGCCCGCTCGTGGTGTGGGGCATCGTGATCGGCACGGCGCTCTACGCCACCGCGCTGGTGGTCGCCGAGTGGGCCGAGTGGCAGCTGCCCGTGCGGCCCGCCGTGATCACGGTGATCGACGGTGTGCTGGTCCTGGTCGCCTGCGGGCTCACCGGGGGAGCGGACAGCATCTTCGTGGCGGTGCTGCCGCTGATCGCGATCGCGATGTCGCTGCGCAGCGGGCCCGTGCTGGGCCGGCTCGGCGCGCTGGGCGTCGGCATCGGGTTCACGGTCGCGTGCCTGCTCGGCTCGGACCCCGGGGTGCCCCTGGCGGAGCGGCTGCTGACGGGCGCGTGGTGGAGCGGGTTCCTCGTCGCCGGCGCGGTGCTGGTCGGGGTGCTGGTGCGGATGCTGGAGCGCCAGCTGCAGGAGGCCGCCGACTCGCGGGCGCGGGCGGCGGCGGAGCACGAGAAGCTGCTGTCGGAGCGGGAGCTGCGGGCCCGGCTGGTCGCCGCCCAGCAGGCCCGGCTGGACGGGGTCCGCGTGGTGCTGCACGAGTTCCGCACCCCGGTCGCCTCGCTGACCGCGCTCACCGCCGACCTGGCGAAGGGCGCGCTGTCCCCGGAGGCCTCGCGCACCGCGACCCGGCTGCTCGCCGAGCACGCCGTGCACCTGCGGGACATGCTGGAGGGCCTCGCCGACCTGGCCGTCCGGGACGGCAGCCCGCTGGGCCGGGTCACCGACCGGCGGGTCGTGCTGGCCGAGCTCGCCGAGGCGGTGCTCGACGCGGCCGCGGTCACGCCCGCCCGTCGTCGGAGCGCGGTGGCGCCGGCGGGGGCGGCCGTGCGCTGCGACCCGCAGCGGCTGCGCCGGGTGCTCACCAACCTCGTGGAGAACGCGGCCCGGCACAGCGGCGAGGAACCCGTCGAGCTCGACCTCGCGTACGCCGACGGGACGCTGGTCGCGGAGGTGCGCGACCGCGGGCCCGGCCTGCCGCCCGGCCAGGAGGGCCTGGTGACGGCCAAGGGCGTGGCGCTGGGGGAACGGCGCGGCACCGCGGGCCTGGGGCTGTGGATCGTCGAGGCCCTGGTGGGCGCGATGAACGGCGAGCTCACCCTGCTGCCCCGGGAGGGCGGCGGCCTGGTCGCCCGCCTCACCCTCCCCCTCGCCCCCGCCTAGTTCCCGCGAGTCGGCACTTCCACTTCACCGAACCCCACATCCCGGGATACCGGAGATGTGCAACTCAGGCGCCCGGGACCGCCGACTCGCGGGACCGGGCTGGCACGCGGGGGACAGGGCGGGAACTCGCGGCCCGCTGTGGGCCCGCGTGACGCGGGTCATGATCGACGCCCATGAAGACCCGAGCAGCGGTGCTGTGGGAACTGGGCGGCAAGTGGGAGGTCGAGGAGGTCGAGCTCGACCCGCCGGGCCCCGGCGAGGTCCTGGTCGAGCTGGCGGCGTCCGGCCTCTGCCACTCCGACGAGCACCTGGTGACCGGCGACCTCCCCGTCGCCTACCCGATGGTCGGCGGCCACGAGGGGGCCGGGCGCGTGCGCGAGGTCGGTCCCGGCGTGACCGAGGTGGCCGTCGGCGACCCGGTGGTGATGACCTTCCTGCCCAGCTGCGGGCGCTGCAGCTACTGCGTCCGCGGCATGACGAGCCTGTGCGACGACGGCGCGGGCGCCACCCTCGGCCCGCAGCTCGACGGGACCTACCGCTTCCACGCCCGCGGCGAGGAGGTCGGGCAGATGTGCCTGCTCGGGACGTTCAGCCAGCACACCGTGGTGCCGGTGAAGTCCGTCGTGAAGATCGACGAGGGTTTCCCGCTCGAGCTCGCCGCGCTGGTCGGGTGCGGCGTCACCACCGGCTTCGGCTCGGCCGTGCGGACCGCGGACCTGCGCGCCGGCGACTCGTGCGTCGTCATCGGGATCGGCGGGATCGGCGCCAACGCCGTGCAGGGCGCGGTCAACGCCGGCTGCCGGTACGTCGTGGCCGTGGACCCCGTGGAGTTCAAGCGGGAGAAGGCGATCGAGCTCGGCGCCACGCACACCGCCGCGAGCATCGACGAGGCCTGGCCGCTGGTCTCCGAGCTCACCCGCGGCCAGCTCGCCGACGCCGCGATCCTGACCACCGGCATCGCCGAGGGCGACGACCTGCAGCCCGCGCTGCAGCTGGTCGGCAAGCGCGGCCGGGTCGTCGTCACCGCGCTGGGCAAGGCGGAGCAGGAGACCGCGAGCCTGTCCCTGCTGGAGCTCACCCTCTACGAGAAGCAGATCCGCGGCGCCCTGTTCGGCAGCTCCAACGGCCAGCACGACGTGCCGCGCCTGCTCGAGCTGCACAACCTCGGCCGGCTCAAGCTGCGCGAGCTCGTCACCAAGGAGTACACCCTCGACCAGGTCAACGAGGGGTACGAGGACATGCGGTCCGGCCGCAACATCCGCGGTCTCATCCGCTTCTGACTCCCCACCTCCCACCACCGGCCGCGAGGCAAAGGAGCCGACATGCGCACGATCGAGCACGGCAAGCGGGACGGGTTCGCCTCCCTCGACGCGGGCGGGCTGAAGCAGGAGTCCTTCCCGCTCCGCCTGTTCACCAAGGGGGCCGCGCGGCACTGGAACCCGGCGGACATCGACTTCTCGCAGGACGCGAAGGACTTCGCGGCCCTGACCGACGAGGAGCGCTGGTACACCTGCGCGCTCGCCGCGCAGTTCATGGCGGGCGAGGAGTCGGTGACCCAGGACCTGCAGCCCTTCGTGGCGGCGATGGCCGCCGAGGGCCGGTTCGCCGACGAGATGTACCTGACCCAGTTCGTGTACGAGGAGGCCAAGCACACCCAGGCCTTCCGGCTGTGGTTCGACGCCGTCGGGATGAGCGGGGACCTCCACGAGTACATCGAGTTCAACGACGCGTACATGGAGATCTTCACCAAGCAGCTGCCGGACAGCCTGTACGCGCTGGAGCGCGACCCGTCGCCGCGCAACCAGATCCGCGCCTCGGTGACCTACAACCACATCGTCGAGGGCACGCTGGCGCTGACCGGCTACTTCGCCTGGCAGAAGATCTGCACGAGCCGCGGGATCCTCCCCGGCATCCAGAAGGTGATCAAGCACATCGGCGACGACGAGCGCCGTCACATGGCCTGGGGCACCTTCACCTGCCGCCGGCACGTCGCGGCGGACGACGCGCTCTTCGACGTCGTCGACGAGCGCATGCAGGAGCTGATGGTCCCGGCCATGGGCGTGGTCACCGCGACCTTCGACAAGTACGAGGGCGGCGAGCCGCCCTTCGGCGTCGACATCTCGGAGATGGCCGAGTACGCGATGGACAAGCTGGGCCGCCGGCTCGGGGCGATCGAGTCCGCCCGCGGCGCCGACCTGCGGGCGATCGACGTCGACGCCTCCCCCGAGGCGCTCGAGGAGAAGTTCCACGCCGAGGACCAGCTGGAGCTGGCCGGATGACCCGCGCGGGACGCTACGACCGGCTCCGCGAGATCGAGCTGCTCGACCCGGAGACGGACTGGCTCGAGATCTACCGGCTCATGTCGCTGTACGAGTTCCCCTGGGACATCAACCAGGCGCTCTCGTTCGCGCTGTTCCGCACGTACGCGGTGCCCACGATCGGGAAGCTCCTGGCGGAGACCGGCGAGTTCACCGAGCGCGTCCAGAAGCGCTACGACGACACGGGACTGATCCTCGAGGCCGTCCTCGAGCACGGTTTCACGGGCACCGGCAAGGACGCCGTGCGGCGGATGAACCAGATGCACCGCAGCTATCCCATCAGCAACGACGACATGCGGTACACGCTGTGCACGTTCGTCGTCTCGCCGATCCGGTGGATGGACGCGTACGGGTGGCGGCCGTTCTCGGAGACGGAGAAGGTCGCGAGCGCGAACTACTACCGCGAGCTCGGCCGGCACATGGGCATCAAGGACATCCCGGCGACCTGGCGGGAGTTCTGCGAGGTCCACGACGCGTACGAGCGCGAGCGCTTCGGCTACGACCCGGGCGGCCGCGCCGTGGCCGACTCGACGCTCGCACTGCTGTGCACCTTCCCGCCGAACGACAAGGCCCCGGCGGCGCTGATCGACGCCTTCTCCCGCTCGCTCATGGACGCCCACCTGCGGGAGGCCTTCCGGTACGAGGCCCCGCCGCGCTGGTTCCGGGCGCTGTCGCGGGCCGCGCTGCGGCTGCGCGGCCGGGTCGTGCGCGCGATGCCCGTGCGCACGCGGCCGAAGTTCGTCCGGGACCTGCCCAGCATCCGCAGCTACCCGGACGGCTTCGACGTGCGGCAGCTCGGGACCTTCCCGCAGGGCTGCCCGGTGCCCCACGGACGCCCGGTGACGGACCAGGACACGTACTCCGATCGAGTGGTGTCCCCGCAAGTCACTCCATCCGGAGCCTGAGAGCCGGGTTGTACCGGCATGGGCCTGGTCGGAGTAACACAGTGCGACGGCCGACGCTCCGCGGACGGTGATCGACGACAGCGTGTCGATCTCGGTTCACGGGGCGTGTCCGTCGTTCTCAGGAACGGTCGAAGTGCCTGCGCCGCCGCGGAATACCCGGTAGTAACCAGACTTCGACGCGGTCGTTGGGCGCTGCAGGACGAGTGCGTGCTCCGGCAAGGATCGGTGCCGCAGGCTCGAGTGCGCGAGGAGGCGACGTGCCCGGTGTCGAGGTGAAGGTCGAGGGACTGACGAAGTCCTTCGGGCGCGCGAACATCTGGTCGGACGTCACGCTCACGCTCCCGCCCGGTGAGGTCAGCGTGCTGCTCGGCCCGTCCGGCACGGGCAAGTCGGTGTTCCTCAAGTCGTTGATCGGGCTGCTGAAGCCGGAGAAGGGCTCGATCGTCATCCACGAGACAGACCTGGTGCGGTGCAGCGAGTCCCGGCTCTACGAGATCCGCAAGCTGTTCGGGGTGCTGTTCCAGGACGGCGCGCTGTTCGGCTCGATGAACCTCTACGACAACATCGCCTTCCCGCTGCGCGAGCACACCAAGAAGTCCGAGGCCGAGATCCGCGACATCGTCGCGGAGAAGATGGACATGGTCGGGCTCAAGGGCGACGAGAAGAAGCTGCCCGGGGAGATCTCCGGCGGGATGCGCAAGCGCGCCGGCCTGGCCCGGGCGCTGGTGCTCGACCCGGAGATCATCCTGTTCGACGAGCCGGACTCCGGCCTGGACCCGGTGCGCACGGCGTACCTGAACCAGCTGATCATCGACCTGAACGCGCAGACGGACGCGACGTTCCTGATCGTCACCCACGACATCAACACCGCGCAGACGGTGCCGGACAACATCGGCATGCTCTACCGCAAGCACCTGGCCATGTTCGGCCCGCGCGAGGTGCTGCTGACCAGCGAGGACCCGGTGGTGGCGCAGTTCCTCAACGGGCGCCGGCAGGGCCCGATCGGGATGTCGGAGGAGAAGGACACCGCCCAGGCGGCCCGGGAGATGGCCGAGGTCGACGAGCTCTCGGGGCTGCCCCCGATCAAGCCCCAGCTCGAGGCGACCGCCGGGCTGCCCGAGCGCAAGGCCGTGGCGCGGCGGCAGAAGCGGGTGGCCGAGATGATGCACACCCTGCCGCCCGCCGCACAGGAGGCCATCCGCCGCTCGCAGGCGGAGGCCGCCGGGCAGGCGGGTCCGCAGCCGACCCGCCAGCAGGCCGTCGGTGCAGCGCCCTATGGTCGTCCCGACACCCCCACCCAGAGCATCCCGCGGGTGCCGGACGCCACCCCGTCCACGCCGCAGGACGCCCCCCTCGGCCAGCCCGTGCCCCCGCAGAACCCGCAGCCGAACCCGCAGCAGAACCCGCAGCAGAACCCGCAGCAGAACCCGCAGCAGAACCTCCCGCAGCAGAACGCACCGCAGAACGTGCAGCCCCCGACCGGCCGCGCCCCCGGCGGCCCGAGCTCCGGCCCCGGCCGGCACCGCTTCCGCTAGCCCCGAACGCCGCCCCGTCGCGGGTGGACCGCCCCACGGACCACCCGCGAACCTGCTCCCCACCGCCCCCGCGCAGCCCCCCGCTGCCGTGGAGACAAGGACCCCACGCCGTGTCCGCTCCCCAGGCCGGCCCCAGCCCCCTGACCCGCGCCCTCACCCCCGTCGGGCGCCTGTTCGGGCTGGGCGTCGACATCGTGAGACAGACCTTCCGCCCGCCGTTCCAGCTGCGCGAGTACGTCGAGCAGACCTGGTTCGTCACCAAGGTCTCCGCGCTGCCCACGGCACTGTTCACGATTCCGTTCGGCGCGACGATCGCGCTGCTGCTCGCCGAGCTCACCCGCCAGTTCGGCGCGCAGAGCCAGACCGGCGCGGGATCGGTGCTCGCGATCGTGCAGCAGGCGGCCCCGATCGTCACCGCCCTGCTGATCTCCGGCGCCGGCGGCAGCGCGGTCTGCGCCGACCTCGGCGCCCGCACCATCCGCGAGGAGATCGCGGCCATGGAGGTGCTCGGCATCTCGCCGATCCAGCGCCTCGTGGTCCCGCGGGTGCTCGCGATGGCCACCACCGCGCTGGTGCTCAACGGCCTGGCCACGGTGGTCGGCGTCGGCGGCGGCTACTTCTTCAACGTCATCATCCAGGGCGGCACGCCCGGCGCGTACATCGCGAGCTTCTCGGCGATCGCGCAGGTCAGCGACATCGTCGTCAGCGAGGTCAAGGCGGCCCTGTTCGGGTTCACGGCCGGGATCGTCGCGGCCTACCGGGGCCTCAACCCGCCCCCTGGGGCGAAGGGCGTCGGCGACGCGGTGAACCAGTCCGTCGTCATCTCCTTCGTCCTGGTGTTCCTGATCAACCTGGTCCTCACCGCGCTCTACCTCGAGCTCGTCCCGCCGAAGGGGATCTGAAGTGGCCCGAGTCAGCTCGCTGGTGCGCCGGCCGGTCGACCAGCTCGAGGAGCTGGGCGAGCAGCTCGGCCTCTACGCCCGCGCCATCGCCTGGGTCCCGCGCACGCTGCGCCGCTACCCGAAGGAGATCTTCCGGCTGCTGGCCGAGGTCAGCTTCGGCTCCGGCGCCCTGATCGTCATCCTCGGCACCGCGGGCGTGATGGCCGCGCTGTCGCTGTTCGTCGGCTCGCTGGTCGGCCTGCAGGGGTTCCGCGCGCTGGACTCCCTCGGCGTCGAGGCCCTGACCGGCTTCATCACCGCGTACTTCACCACCCGCGACATCGCCCCGCTGGTCGCCGCCTCGGCGCTCACCGCGACCCTCGGCGCCGGCTTCACCGCCCAGCTCGGCGCCATGCGGATCTCCGAGGAGGTCGACGCGCTCGAGGTCATGGCGGTGCCGTCCGTGCCGTTCCTGGTCACCACGCGCGTGATCGCCGGGATCCTGGCGGTGATCCCGATGTACACGATCGGCCTGCTGGCGAGCTTCGCCGCGGCCCGCATCAACGTCACGGTGATCAACGGGCTGCCCGGCGGGACGTACGACCACTACTTCGACCTGTTCCTGCCGGTCGGGGACATCTTCGCCTCGTACCTCAAGGTGATCATCTTCGCGACGATGGTCATCCTGATCCACTGCCACTACGGCTACCACGCCAAGGGCGGCCCGGCGGGCGTCGGCGTGGCGGTCGGCCGGGCGGTGCGGCTCTCGATCGTCAGCACGGCGATCCTCGACTTCTTCCTCACCCTCGTGCTCTTCGGCACCTCCACCTCGGTGCGGGTCGCCGGATGAGGACGCACGACACGAAGAAGCTGACCCTCGGCGTCGTCTTCCTCCTGGTGATCGCGCTGCTGATCGGCCTGGCGGTGGCGCAGTACGCCGGGGCGTTCCGCTCCGGGGTCCCGGTGACGCTGAAGGTCGACCGGGTCGGCACGCAGCTGAACGAGCGCGCCGACGTCAAGATCCGCGGCCTGATCGTGGGCACCGTCGACGAGATCGCCACGGACGGCGACGGCGCCACCATCACGATGTCCATGGACCCGGACCTGATCGACCGGATCCCGGACGACGTGACCGCGCGGCTGCTGCCCAAGACGCTCTTCGGCGAGAAGTACGTGTCCCTGGTGCCGCCGGAGCGCTCCGACGGCGTCAGGCTCGCCGCCCACGACACCATCCGCGAGGACCGCAGCGTGGCCGGCATCGAGGTCGAGCGGGTGCTCGACGACCTGCTCCCCCTGCTCCAGGCCGTGAAGCCGCAGGACCTCGCGACCACCCTCGGCGCGCTGTCCCAGGCCCTTGCCGGGCGCGGCGAGCAGCTCGGGCAGACGCTCGAGCAGCTCGACACCCTCACCGCGGGCCTGCAGCCGGCCATCCCGGACCTGCAGGAGGACATCACCCAGCTCGCCGACTTCTCCGAGAACCTGTCCGACGCCGCGCCGGACCTGCTCGACGCGCTCGACGACCTCACGGTCACCAGCCGCACGGTCGTCGACCAGTCGCAGAACCTGCGGGACCTGTACCGGTCGGTGACCGGGGCGTCGGACGACCTGCGGGCCTTCCTCGACGCGAACAAGGACAACCTGATCGGGCTGGCCGCGTCCAGCCGGCCCACGCTGGAGACGCTGGCGCGCTACGCGCCGGAGTTCCCCTGCTTCTTCCAGCAGGCCAGCCGGCTCATCCCGTACCTGGACCAGGTGTTCGGCAAGGGCACGAACGAGCCGGGCGTGCACATCACGCTGGAGATCGTCGCGAGCAACGGCAAGTACGTCCCCAACCAGGACGAGCCGGCGTACTCCGACGACCGAGGCCCGCGCTGCTACCCGATCATCCGGCCCGGCCCGCAGTACCCGCCGGACGGTCCGTTCCGGGACGGCTCGGTCCCCCCGCCGCCGCCGGTGGGCCAGCCGATCGGCCCGCCCGGGAAGTTCGGGGTCGAGGACTACGGCACGTTCGACGGCACCTACTCGTGGGACCTGGTCCCCGGCTTCGAGTGGAGCCCGAACACGCACGCCGGCGCCAGGCCGGCGTCGTACGACATGGGCATCACCAACTCGAGGGGTGAGCAGCAGCAGGTCGCCGAGCTGGTCGCGGCGCGCACCGGCAGCGCGCCGGCCGACGTGCCCGGCTGGGGCAGCGTGCTGGTCGGCCCGCTCTACCGGGGGGCGGAGGTGCGGATCGCATGAGCCGCATCCCGGTCGGACCGCTCACCAAGTTCCTGGCCTTCGCGCTGGTCACCGCACTCGCCACCACGGTGCTCGCGCTGACCATCGCGAACAGCCAGGGCGGCGACAAGACGACGTACTCGGCCCGCTTCACGGACGTCAACGGCCTGCTGAAGGGCGACGACGTGCGGATCGCGGGGGTGGTCGTCGGGTCCGTCGACAAGATCGAGATCGTGGACCGGCGGCAGGCCCAGGTCGAGTTCAGCGTGGACTCCGCGCTGACCGTGCCGGCCTCGGCCACCGCGTCGATCCTCTACAAGAACCTGATCGGGCAGCGCTTCCTGTCGCTCGGGCAGGGAGCCGGGGGCGGCGGCCGGCTGGAGCCGGGCGGCACCCTGCCGGTGCAGCAGACCCGCCCGCCGCTGGACCTCACCACGCTGTTCAACGGGTTCAAGCCGCTGTTCCAGGGCCTCGACCCGGAGCAGGTCAACAAGCTGTCGCAGGAGATCGTCTCGACCCTGCAGGGCGAGGGCGGCACCGTGGAGAGCCTGCTCGCCAGCACCGCCTCGCTGACGAGCACCATCGCCGACCGCGACCAGGTCGTCGGGCAGGTCGTCGACAACCTCAACGGCGTGCTGCAGACCGTGAACAGCCACGACGAGAACCTGAACCAGCTGATCACCTCGCTGCAGCAGCTCGTCTCCGGGCTGGCCCGGGACCGCGAGCCGATCGGCGACGCGATCTCCTCGATCGCCGACCTCACCCAGGTCACCGGCGGCTTCGTCGCGGAAGCCCGCCCGCCGCTGCAGGCGGACATCCGGGCGCTCGGCGACCTCGCCGGCCAGCTCGACCAGGCGCGGCCCACGCTCGAGCACCTGCTGGAGTTCAGCCCGTACAAGCTGAACAAGATCAGCCGCGCCGCCAGCTACGGCAGCTGGTTCCAGTTCTACCTGTGCGGGCTGTCCGGCTCGGTCGGGCTCGGCGACCTCGTCCCGCGGACTGAGATCCCGGTGTTCCACTCCGACGCACCACGGTGCGGGCCGGACCCAGACGGCGTCGAGGGCCAGCTGGCACCGCTGGTGCCGGGTGTGCCGCCCGCCGTGGAGCAGCTCGTGAACGGCGTGCTGCCGAACGGCCTGCCCGAGAACGCCCCCGCCCTGCCGATCTTCGGCCCGATCCCGACCGGAGGTGACCGCTGATGGCCGCCACCGGCGCGCGCCGCCCGGTCCCGCTCGCGATCACGGGGCTGGTGCTGATCGCCGTGCTCGCCGTGGTCGCCTTCCAGGCCCCGTCGATCTTCGGCGGCTCGACCTACCACGCCGAGTTCGGCGAGGCCGCCGGCCTGCAGGCCGACGACCGGGTCACCGTGGCCGGCGTCGAGGTCGGCCGGGTCACGTCGGTGGAGCTCGCGGGCGACCACGTCGACGTCGCCTTCCGGGTCGACGACGCCTGGGTGGGCGACCGGACCTCGGCGTCCATCGAGATCGCCACCCTGCTCGGCTCGAAGTACCTGGCCCTGGACCCGCAGGGCGACCAGGAGCTCGACCCGGGCACGCCGATCCCGCGGGACCGCACGCTCTCGCCCTTCGACGTCGTCGAGGCGTTCAACGGGCTGACCGGGACGATCGACCAGATCGACACGAACCAGCTGGCGGACAGCCTGCGCACGCTGTCGGACACGTTCTCCGACACCCCGGACGACGTCCGCGGCACCCTCGACGGCCTGTCCCGGCTCTCCACCACGATCTCCAGCCGGGACCAGCAGATCCGCCAGCTCCTCGCCGGGGCGCGGAACCTGTCGTCGATCCTCGCGGACCGCCGCGGCGACTTCGACACGCTGCTCTCGGACGGCAACCTGCTGCTCTCGGAGCTGCAGCAGCGCAAGGACGCCATCGACCGGCTGCTCGACGGCACCCGGCTGCTCTCCCGGCAGCTGTCCGGCCTGGTCGCGGACAACTCCGACCAGCTGCGGCCCACGCTGGAGACCCTCGACCGCGTCACCGAGGTGCTGCAGCGCCACCAGGACGACCTGGCGGACACGCTGAAGAACGAGGCGGTGTTCGTGCGGCTGTTCACCAACGCCGTCGGCAACGGGCGCTGGTTCGACAACTACATCTGCGGGCTGCTCCCGATCCCGACGATCGGCCCGCTGAACCCCGGAGGCTGCTGATGGTCGGCTCCTGGGCGGCGGACCGCCGCGCGCTGCAGATCACGGCCCTGGTCTCGATCGTCGCCGTGCTCGTCGCGACCGGCATCTGGCTGGTCGGCAACGCGGGCGGCCGGACGATCACGGCCTACTTCACCAACGCCTCGGCGCTGTTCGAGGACAACGACGTGCGCGTGCTCGGCGTCCCCGTCGGCCACATCGACTCGATCACGCCGCAGGGCACGCAGGTGAAGGTCGACATGACCCTCACCGACCCGAAGGTGCACCTCGCGCCCGACGCCAAGGCCGCGGTGGTCTCGCCGAGCCTGGTCACCGGCCGCTACGTGCAGCTGTTCCCGACCGTCGCCGAGGGCGCGCCCCAGCTCGAGGCCGGGGCGACCATCCCGCTGGAGCGCACGGCCGTCCCGCTCGGCGTCGACGACCTGGCCAAGGCGGCCACGGACCTCTCGCAGGCCCTCGGCCCGCAGGGCGCCAACTCCACCGGCGCGGTCTCCCGGGCCCTCGACGTCGGCGCGCAGAACCTGGCCGGCAACGGCCCGGCGCTCAACGACACCATCCGCGGCCTCGGCAACCTGTCGAACACCCTCGCCGGCTCGAGCGAGGACCTGTTCGGCACCGTGACCGAGCTGCAGAAGTTCACCGAGACCCTGGCCCGGGACGACGCGAAGGTGCGGGAGTTCAACGGCCGGCTGGCCGACGTCACCGGGTTCCTCGCCGGCGAGCGGGAGGACCTGGGCGGCGCGATCAAGGACCTGTCCGTCGCGCTCGGCGACGTGGCCGGGTTCGTCCGGGACAACCGGGAGACGATCCACTCGAACGTCGACCGGCTCGCCGACGTCACCCAGGTGCTGGTGGACCAGCAGCGGGCGCTGACCGAGATCCTCGACGTCGCGCCGCTGGGCATCTCGAACCTGGCGAACACCTACAACGGCTCCTCGGGCACGCTCGACACCCGGGCGAACATCAACGAGCTCAGCCGGCCGCCGATCTACTTCCTCTGCGACCTGCTGAAGACCGGAGCGCCGGATCCGCTCAAGCCGCTGGCGCCGACGTGCGCCGCACTGCCGGACGTGAAGTCGTTGCCGACCCCGGCGCAGGTCCTCAGTGCACTGACGAGCGGCCAGACCCCGCCCGTGCCGGGCCTGGCCCTCCCGTCGGTGCCGCTCGTGCCGCAGGACCCGGCGGCGCCGCAGGCCGGGCAGCCGGCCCCCGTGGTCCCGGGGCAAGAGACCCCCGCCCCGGCCGCGCCGACCACCACCGCCCCGTCCGCGCCGGCCCCGCAACAGCAGGAGTCAAGCGGCGGTGTCGGCGGGTTCTTCTCGGAGCTCTTCGGAGGTGGGTCGTGAGGCGGACGAGGCTCGCGGCCAGGCTGGCGGTCCTGGTGACCGCCGCGTCGGTCGCGCTGAGCGGCTGCGGGGTGTTCTCCGGCGGGCTGCGCGGGGTCGAGCTCCCCGGTGGCGCCGACCTCGGTGACGACCCGTACGACGTGACGATCGAGTTCCCCGACGTCGTCGACCTGGTACCGCAGTCCCTGGTCAAGGTGGCCGACGTCAGCGTCGGCACGGTCCGGTCCATCAACGTGGACCCGGCGACCTGGAACGCGCGGGTCACCGTGGCGGTCAACCGGGGCGTCACGCTGCCGGCCGACGCCGAGGCGCGGGTGCGCACCACCAGCCTCCTCGGCGAGAAGTTCGTGGAGCTGGCCGCACCCGCCCAGGGCGGCACCGGCACCCTGGCCGACGGGGCCACCATCCCGATCGAGCGCGCCGGCCGCGCGGTCGAGGTCGAGGAGGTCTTCGGCGCCCTGTCCATGCTGCTCAACGGCGGCGGCGTCGCGCAGATCAAGACGATCTCGACGGAGCTGAACAAGGCCCTCGACGGGCGCGAGCCGCAGATCCGCGCGCTGCTGGACAACCTGGACACGCTCGTGAGCGCGCTCGACGACCGCAAGGGCGAGATCACCCGCGCCCTCGACGGGCTCAACCGGCTGTCCGCCACGCTGAACGACCGGCGGCCGCAGATCGCGAACGCGCTCGACAACCTGGGCCCGGGCCTGGCCGAGCTGGAACGCCAGCGCGGCCAGCTGGTCGACATGCTCCAGGCGCTCGACCGGCTCTCCGGCACCGCCACCGACACGATCAACCGCAGCCGCGACGACGTCCTCGCCGACCTGCGGGCGCTGCAGCCGACGCTGGCGAAGCTCGCCGAGTCCGGGCAGGACCTGCCGAACTCGCTGGAGCTGATCGGCAGCTTCCCGTTCACCGACGCCGCGGTCGACGCGTTCGCCGGCGACTACGCCAACCTCTACGTCCGGGCGGACCTGGACGCGACGACCCTGCTGGACAACCTGCTGCGGTCGAAGCAGCCCTTCCCGACCCCGGACACGCCCCTGTTCAACCAGCTCCCGCCGGTCGGGCAGCTGCTGTCGCCGCTGCTCGGCGGCAACCCGGACCAGCCGTCCCTGCCGTTGCTCGGCCCGGCGGAGACCCCGCTCGGCCAGGCCGACCCGGACAACCCGCCGCCGACGAGCGCGCCCACCGCGAGCGCGGTGCCGACGCCGCCGACGGACGGCAGCGGCACCCCCGGCGGCGGCGCCGGCGGCACGGGCGGCGGGTCCGGCGGCGGCGGTCTCCTCGGCGGACTCCTCGGAGGTGGCCGGTGATCACCCGCACCATGAGGTGGCAGCTCCTCGCGCTGCTGCTGGTCACCGTGCTGGGCGTCGGGTACACCGGCTTCCGGTACGCGAACTTCGGTGCGATCTTCGGCGCCACGACCTACCCGGTCACGATGAAGCTCGCCGACTCGGGCGGCATCTTCACCGGCGCCGACGTCACCTACCGGGGCGTCAGCGTCGGCCGGGTCGGCCCGCTGACCCTGACCGCCGACGGCGTCGACGCCAGGCTCGACCTCGAGCGCGGCGGCCCGGAGATCCCCGCGGACGTCACGGCCGCCGTCCGCAACCTGTCGGCGATCGGCGAGCAGTACGTCGACCTGCAGCCGGCGAGCGACTCGGGGCCGGACCTGGCGTCCGGCTCCGTCATCCCGGTGTCGCGGGTGAGCACCCCGGTCCAGGTGGACCAGGTCGTGTCGAGCCTCGACGGGTTCGTGCGGTCGGTGCCGCTGGAGAGCCTGCGCACCGTCGTCGACGAGCTGGGCAAGGGCTTCGCCAACAGCGGCGTCCCGCTGCAGAAGCTGCTCGACACCACCAGCGAGTTCACGAAGGCGGCCACGGACGCGCTGCCGCAGACCACCGCGCTGCTGCGGGACGGCCGGACCGTGCTGACTACGCAGAACGAGGTCGCCGGCCAGTTCGCCGACTTCAGCGCCGGCCTGAAGCTGCTCGCCGAGCAGCTCAAGGAGTCCGACCCGGACCTGCGGCGGCTGATCCACACCGCGCCGGAGGCCGCGGACCAGATCCGCGGGCTGCTGCGGGAGAGCGGCGCCGGGCTGTCGACCACGGTCGCCAACCTGCTGACGGTCTCCCGGATCGCCGAGCCACGGCAGTCCAACCTCCAGCAGCTGCTGGTGACGTACCCGGGCGTGATGGCCAACGGCTACACCGCGGCGCCCAACGACGGCACCGCCCACCTCGGCCTGGTGCTGAACTTCTTCGATCCGTTCCCGTGCGTCGCGGGTTACCAGAGCACCAAGCACCGGGCCGGCGACGAGGTCACGGAGATCCCCGTGAACAAGAAGGCGTACTGTGCCGAGCCACAGGGGAGTCCGACGAGCGTCCGCGGTGCCCAGAACGCTCCCCCGGCACCGCACTCGACGACCCCCCGCGCCAAGCCCGGCACGACCGGCAACCCGTCCGCGGGGCTCCCGCTCCCGGCGGGTTCCGACGACCCGCGACCGCTGACCCCGCTCCCCCTCGGAACACCCGCCGGAATCCTGGCCTGACGGCCGGCTCCCGGAACGCCACACCCCCGATGGCCGACGCCCCCCACGGCCGGATGGAGTCCCGCAATGACTGCGAGCACCACCGAGAGCACGACCGAGACGACAGGAAGCGCGGCACGCGCCGGGGTCCGGCCCGACACCGGACCCTCGGGCGGGCCGAGGCGGTTCGGCGGCCCGCGGGCGCTGCAGGTCGCGGCCGCCGTCGCGGTCGTCGCGGCGATCGTGTTCGGCGTGCTGTGGCTGACGACCCTGCTGAGCGGGGACCGGAAGCTCGCCGAGGAGCGCGACGACGTGCTCGTCGCGGCCCGGCAGTCCGCGATCAGCCTGAACACCCTGGACTGGCACGACGTCGACGGCGGGCTGGACCGGTGGGAGCAGACCTCCACCGGGCCGGTCCTCGACGAGTTCCGCACCAACCGGGCGCAGTACGCGCAGTTCGTGGCCCAGGCCAAGCGGACCACCACCGCGACCGTGTCCGACGCGGCGGTGAGCGAGCTGAACGACGCGGCCGGCATCGCACGGGTGCTGGTGGGCGTCGACGTCACGGTCACCCCGGACGGGCAGCAGCCCATCCCGACCCGCCAGCGCCTGCAGCTCGAGATGACCCGTACGGACGAGGGCTGGAAGGTCAGCAAGCTCGCGCCCGTCCGCGCCCCCGGACAGAGCGGCTGAGCGGCTCCGGCAGCCCGGCAGCCCCGTCCGAACCCGGTCGACCGACGGCCCCAGGAGGTCACCCTGTCTCCCCAGCCCCGCAAGCCCGCCCCCACCACCGCGACCCGGCGCCGCGCCACCACCGGCCTGCGGCGCCCGCGCGTCGCCGGCCGTCCGGACACGGGCCGGCCGGACACCGGCCGCCCGGACGGCCCGGTCGAGGCCGCCGAGGCCGAGGTCCGCCCCGAGGTCACCCGGGCCGACAGCCGGCACGCGCTGGTCGAGCCGGAGACCGCGGAGACGGCGGCAACCGCCGCCCCCGGAGCCGGCACCGGCACCGACCCCGGCGCCGACCCCGGCACCGCCCCCGACACCGACACGGCCGCCGCGACCGGTCCCGACGCCGAGCCGGGGCCCGACCCGGACACCGCGGCCGTCCCGACCACGCGCGACGCGGCGGCGCGGGGTTCCGGCGCGGGGGAGCGGTCCCGGCGGCTCACGGGCCTCCTGCGGATCCCGGCGCCGCCCTCGACGAAGCGGGGCACGACGGTCCTCGCCGCCGTCACGGTCGTCGCGCTGGCGCTGGCGGCCCTGGCCGGGGTGAGCTGGTGGACCATGGCCCACACGCCCGCGGCCCGCAACACCGCCCTGGTCGACGTGGCCGCCACCACCCAGGTCAGCCAGCAGCTCGGCGACGCGGTGAAGGCCGTCTACTCCTACGACTACACCCGGCTCGACCAGAACGAGGCCGCGGCCCGCGAGGTCATCACGCCCGAGTTCGGCCGGCAGTTCGACCAGCTCTTCGGCGAGGTGCGCACACTCGCGCCGCAGCAGCAGGCGGTGGTCACCGCGACGATCTCGCAGTCGGCCGTCGAGTCGATCACGGGCGACCGCGCCGTGCTGGTGGTCTTCCTCGACCAGCAGGCCACCCGGGCCGCCGCGGGCGACCAGGCGGGCCAGCAGGTCGCCGCCGCGGGCCGGCTCACGGTGACCGGGCAGCTCGTCGACGGCACCTGGAAGATCGCGGACGTCGCCGTCGCGTAGCGGCGCATCGGCACTGTCGCGTAGCGGCGCATCGGCACTGTCGCGTAGCGGCGCATGGGCACTGTCGCGTAGCGGCGCATGGGCACCGTCGCGGAGCGGCGGGCACCCCGGCGGCGAGGGCGTCGCCGGGGTGCGTATGCTTGTCGACGGTTCCACCGAAGACCGCAGGTCTGGTCACCGGCCCCGCCGGTGCCCACGAAGGCCCCGCAGCCGCGGGCGGCCCGCGCAGGAGGACGAGGCAAGCAGCCCGGGTGCGCACACGCGCCCGCACTCCACGCCCCGTGCCCTGCGCACGGGGCGTTCGTCGTCTCCAGGGGTCTCGGGACGCGGTGGCACACCGACACCCGAGAGGAGGCATCACATGGCACGACCCGACAAGGCGGCGGCGGTCGAGGAGATCGCCGACCGGTTCCGGGGCGCGTCCGCCTCGGTGGTCACGGAGTACAGCGGCCTCACGGTGGCTCAGCTGAGCCAGCTGCGCCGCGCACTGGGCGAGAACGCCAGCTTCCGCGTCGCCAAGAACACCCTGGTGAAGCGGGCGGCGGCCGACGCCGGCCTCGACGGCCTGGACGAGCTCCTGGCCGGCCCGACGGCGATCGCGTTCGTCACAGGCGAGGCGGTCGACGCCGCCAAGGCGCTGAAGAACTTCGCCAGGGACAACAAGGGCCTGGTGATCAAGGGCGGCTACATGGACGGCCGCGCCCTCTCGGGCGCGGAGGTCGAGCGGCTCGCCGATCTCGAGTCCCGCGAGGTCCTGCTGGCCAAGCTGGCCGGCGCCATGAAGGGCAACCTGGCCAAGGCCGCCGGCCTGTTCAACGCCCCGGCCTCGCAGGTCGCCCGCCTGGCCCAGGCCCTGGCCGACAAGCGGGCCGCCGAGGGCGCGTCCGCCGAGGGCGGCCAGGACGACACCGCCGCCCCCACCGAGAGCTGACCGGCTCCACCACCCGATCCACCCCAGACACACAGAAGGAGCCAGACATGGCGAAGCTGTCCAGCGACGAGCTGCTCGACGCGTTCAAGGAGCTCACCCTCATCGAGCTCGCCGAGTTCGTGAAGAAGTTCGAGGAGACCTTCGAGGTCACCGCGGCCGCCCCGGTCGCCGTCGCCGCCGCGGGTGCGCCCGCCGCCGGTGGCGAGGCCGCTCCGGCCGAGGCCGAGAAGGACGAGTTCAACGTGGTCCTCGAGGCCGCCGGCGACAAGAAGATCCAGGTCATCAAGGTCGTCCGCGAGCTCGTCTCGGGCCTCGGCCTGAAGGAGGCCAAGGACCTCGTCGAGTCGGCCCCGAAGCCGATCCTCGAGGGTGTCGCCAAGGACGCGGCCGACGCCGCCAAGGCGAAGCTGGAGGAGGCGGGCGCGAAGGTCTCGCTGGCCTGACCAGCGCCTGATCGCGCCGCCTGATCCCCGCCGCCACGCCGCCCACGGGGCGGCACCGGCGGGTCACGAACGGCACTTCCGCGGCTGCGGAAGTGCCGTTCGTGCGTTTCTCAGGACTGCTCGCGCTCGCGCAGCTCGCGGCGGAGCAGCTTGCCGCTGACCGTCTTCGGGATCTCGTCGAGGAACTCGATCTGCCGCGGGTACTTGTAGGCCGCCATCCGCGCCTTGGCGAAGGCGATCAGCTCCTCGGCGGTGACCTCCTTGCCCGCCCGCAGGCTGACGAAGGCCTTGACCGTCTCGCCGCGGTACTCGTCGGGCACCCCGACCACGGCCGCCTCGCGCACCGCCTCGTGCTCGTAGAGCACGTCCTCGACCTCACGCGGCCAGACCTTGTAGCCGCCCGCGTTGATCTGGTCCTTCTTGCGGTCGACGATGTAGAACCAGCCGCGCTCGTCCATGTAGCCGACGTCGCCGGTGTGCAGGGACCCGCCCGGCAGCGCCCGCTCGGTCTCCTCGGGCTTGTTCCAGTAGCCCTTGACCACCTGCGGGCCCGTCGTGACGATCTCGCCGACCTCGCCCGGCGGGAGGTCCGTGCCGTCCTCGCCGACGATCCGCACGACCGTGTCGTAGACGGGCACGCCCACCGACAGCGCCCCGGAGGCCTCGTCGACCGGCGCCTCGGCGTGCGCCGGGGTGCAGTGGCTGGGCGAGGTGGTCTCGGTGAGCCCGTAGATGTTGTGGATGTACTGGCCGAAGGCCTGCTGGAAGGCCTTGACCGTGGAGGGCGGGATCGGCGCCCCGCCGGACCAGATCTTGCCGAGCGAGCTCAGCGCGTCGTGGTCGGCGTTCGGGGCGTTCATCAGCGCGATGAACACGGTGATCGAGCCGACGGTGAAGGTCGGCCGCTCCTCGCGGATGATGTCGATCGCCGCGGACGGCTCGAAGCGGTGGAACAGCACCAGCGGCGCGCCGAGCAGCATGGCGATCGTGACGTGCCCGATCAGCCCGGTGATGTGGAACAGCGGCGCGACGCCGAGGACGACGTCGTCCGGCCCGAGCTCGCAGAAGCCGCGGTAGGTCTGCGAGTTGAACACCAGGTTCGCGTGCGTGTTCATGGCGCCCTTGGGCGGCCCGGTGGTGCCCGAGGTGTAGGTGAGCACCGCCGTGTCCTGCGGGTCGAAGGACACCGCCGGCGGCCGCTGCCCGCGGAACCGCTCGACGAGCTCGCCGAGGTCCACGGTGCCCTCGACCGCGCCGATCCGCTCGACCCCGCCGAGGATGCGCTCGTCGTTCCGCGTCTGGTGGTCGAGCTCGCTCGTGGTGAGCACGGTGCGCACGGCGGTGTCGCCGACCACCTTCGACGCGACGTCCCGGTACAGGTTCTCCAGCGTGACCAGCACGCTCGCCCCGGAGTCGGTGAGCAGCAGGTGCAGCTCGCGCTCGCGGTTCATCGGGTTGACGTTGACGGCGATGCCGCCGGCCTTCCACGTGCCGAGCAGCGCGATCACGTACTGCGGGTCGTTCTGCAGGAACAGCGCCACCCGCTCGCCGGCCGAGAAGCCGGAGTCCAGCAGGCCGGCGGCGACGGCGTCGGACAGCTCGTCGAGCTCACGGTAGGTGATGCGGCCGTCGAAGTAGCGGATCGCGTCGCGGTCGCCGTGCCGCTCGAGCGTGGCCCGGAACAGGGCCAGCATGTCCGGGAACTCGGGGGTGATCGAGGTGGGCTGGCCCTCGTCGTAGCGGGCGAGCCAGGGCTTCTCGTCGTAGACGGACACCGGGGTCTCCTAGCGGATGGCGATGGGGTTGACCGGCGCGCCCGTTCCGTGCACGACCTTGAGCGGGGCGGCGGCGTAGAGGAACGACCAGCGGTTGTCGGCGGCGCAGGCCTCGGCCAGGTCGTCGAGCCAGGCGATCTCGGTGAGGGTGACGCCGAGGTTGCGCATCAGCGCGCAGTGCAGCGGCAGCGCCACCCCGGAGTTGGGGTCGGCGGTGACCTCGTTGGCGATGGTGTCGGTGACCAGGTTGGGGATCTCGCGCTGCTGGAACCACTCCACCAGCTCGCGGGAGTAGGTCAGCCCGGGCTCGACGAACCCGTCGTAGAAGCTCTGCGGGTCGTCGAGCTCGTACCAGTACTTCATCCACCCGGTACGGATCACCAGGATGTCGTGCGGCTCGATGTCCACGCCCTGGTTCTTCGCGGCGGCCTCGAGGTCGGTGTGGTCGAAGGTCTCGCCCTTCTCCAGCCACGGCTTGCCGCGGTGGCGCGCCATGTCGATGAGCACCCCGCGCCCGACCACGCCCTTCTCCGCGATCGGCAGCACCGAGGCCTTCTCCATCGCCCCGATCGTGGTGCGGGCGTCGTAGCCGTTCCACAGCTGCCCGTCGTACCAGACGTGGCCGAGCGCGTCGTACTGCGTGGAGCCCTGCAGGAAGATCTGCGCGGTGTCGTCGGCGTAGTGCAGCCCACCGGGGAACGCCGGGGCGTCCTCGCCGTCCCAGGTGGACTCGTCGAGCTCGTTCTTGCGCGACATGCCCTTGCGGCCGGGCCAGATCGGGTCCCCGGGGCTCTCGGTGCGGCCCATGTGGATCTGCAGGGTGAACACCTCGCCCGACCGCACGTGCCGGATGCCCCGCAGCACCTCACCGGCGTCGAGGTAGTTCAGGCAGCCCAGCTCGTCGTCGGGACCCCACTTCCCCCAGTTCTTCGGGGCGTCCTCGCCCAGCAGCTCGCCCATTGTCGGCACAGTGTTCTCGGCCATGCGTCGACCCCTTCGTCGGCGTCCTGAGACAGGTGCATGATCGCCGTCGATCGTCGTCGCGCCCGTTCCCGGCAGTCAAGGCCGGTGGCCGCGCGTCCCCGTCAGGAGGATGGGGCGTAGGCTCGGGGTCCGAACCCGCCTTCCGTTCCTCCGGACGAGTGAATTCTGTCCGGCGCGGCGGACGGCAAGGGGGGTCCGCGGGTCCCGCCGACCGACGGTCCACCGGGGGTCCGGCAGCCCTGAGCTGCCGGTCGTCCTCCGGGAGGGACCACTTACCGACGCGTACGGTCTTGACTCGGTGCGCCTGCCGGGTCACTCTTACGTCACGGTGCTTGGCTCCGGTGGTGAGCTGAGCGACGTGTCTCGACAGCGGCTGCCTTCGCGGCTAGACTGACTCTTTGCGCTGCCTCCGCCCAGGTTCGGCGTGCACGCTGTCGGAAGTCCGCCGGTCGTCGAGACCGGACACCGGAAGGTCCGCCAGGGTGCTCGGCGGACCTGGTCGGAGCGTGGCGTTCTGACAACGAACGGCGAGTTCAGCTCCCCGGCCACACCCGACACGTCGCCAGATCGGCCGCAAGCACCGGAACCGGTGCGGTGACGGGAACGGTAGCGCCTCGGGGGCGGTGCCCGCCAGACGAGAGCGTAGTTCTCGGAAGGACGCATCTTGGCTGTCTCCCGCGCCACCGTGACCACTGCGACCCCTGGGAGCGCCGTCTCGGCGAACCCGAACTTCCCTGGCGCACCCACCCGAGTCTCGTTCGCGAAGATCGCCGAGCCGCTCGAGGTGCCGGACCTCCTCGACCTGCAGATCCAGTCCTTCCAGTGGCTGGTCGGGGACGAGGCGTGGTTCCAGCGACGCATCGACGCGGGGGACGAGAACCCGGTCGGCGGTCTGGAGGAGATCCTCGCGGAGATCTCCCCGATCGAGGACTTCTCGGGGTCCATGTCGCTGTCCTTCTCGGACCCGCGCTTCGACGAGGTCAAGGCCTCGGTCGAGGAGTGCCGGGACAAGGACATGACCTACGGCGCCCCGCTGTTCGTCACCGCGGAGTTCACCAACAACACCACCGGCGAGATCAAGAGCCAGACGGTGTTCATGGGCGACTTCCCCGTGATGACCGACAAGGGCACGTTCATCATCAACGGGACCGAGCGCGTCGTCGTGTCGCAGCTCGTCCGGTCGCCGGGCGTGTACTTCGACCACGCCATCGACAAGACGACCGAGAAGGACGTCTACTCCGTCAAGGTCATCCCCAGCCGGGGCGCGTGGCTGGAGTTCGACGTCGACAAGCGCGACACGGTCGGCGTCCGCATCGACCGCAAGCGCCGCCAGCCGGTCACCGTGCTGCTCAAGGCGCTGGGCTGGACCGCCGAGCAGATCCGGGAGCGCTTCGGGTTCTCCGAGACGATCCTCGCCACCCTGGAGAAGGACCACACCGCCGGCCAGGACGAGGCGCTGCTCGACATCTACCGCAAGCTGCGCCCGGGCGAGCCGCCGACGCGCGAGAGCGCGCAGACGCTGCTCGAGAACCTGTTCTTCAAGGACAAGCGCTACGACCTGGCCAAGGTCGGCCGCTACAAGGTCAACAAGAAGCTGGGCCTGGACGTCCCCACCGAGGTCGGCACGCTGACCGAGGAGGACATCGCCACCACCATCGAGTACCTCGTCCGCCTGCACGCCGGTGAGACCTCGATGAAGGCCGCGTCCGACCCGTCCGGCGAGACGACCGTCCCCGTCGAGACGGACGACATCGACCACTTCGGCAACCGGCGCCTGCGCACGGTCGGCGAGCTCATCCAGAACCAGGTCCGCGTGGGCCTGTCCCGGATGGAGCGCGTCGTCCGCGAGCGGATGACCACGCAGGACGTCGAGGCCATCACGCCGCAGACCCTGATCAACATCCGGCCCGTCGTGGCCGCGATCAAGGAGTTCTTCGGCACCTCGCAGCTGTCGCAGTTCATGGACCAGCACAACCCGCTGGCCGGCCTGACCCACAAGCGGCGCCTGTCCGCGCTGGGCCCGGGCGGTCTGTCGCGCGAGCGCGCGGGCTTCGAGGTCCGGGACGTGCACCCGTCGCATTACGGCCGCATGTGCCCGATCGAGACCCCCGAGGGTCCGAACATCGGCCTGATCGGCTCGCTGTCGACGTTCGCGCAGGTCAACCCGTTCGGCTTCATCCAGACGCCGTACCGCAAGGTCGTCGAGGGCCGGGTCACCGAGCAGATCGACTACCTGACCGCGGACGAGGAGGACCGCTTCGTCATCGCGCAGGCGAACGCGCCGCTGAACTCCGACGGCACCTTCACCGAGGACCGCGTCCTGGTCCGGCGGAAGGGCGGCGAGGTCGACCTGATCCCGCCGACGGGCGTCGAGTACATCGACGTCTCGCCGCGGCAGATGGTGTCGGTCGCGACCGCGCTCATCCCGTTCCTCGAGCACGACGACGCGAACCGCGCCCTGATGGGCGCGAACATGCAGCGCCAGTCCGTGCCGCTGCTCCGCTCCGAGGCGCCGCTGGTCGGCACCGGCATGGAGCTGCGCGCCGCGGTCGACGCCGGCGACGTCGTCGTCACCGAGAAGGCGGGTGTGGTCGAGGAGCTCTGCGCCGACTACATCACCGTCATGGCGGACGACGGCACCCGCCAGACGTACCGGCTGAACAAGTTCCGGCGCTCCAACCAGGGCACCTGCAACAACCAGAAGCCGATCGTCGACGAGGGCCAGCGGGTCGAGGTGGGCCAGGTGCTCGCCGACGGGCCGTGCACCGAGAACGGCGAGATGGCGCTGGGCAAGAACCTGCTCGTGGCGATCATGCCGTGGGAGGGCCACAACTACGAGGACGCGATCATCCTGTCGCAGCGCCTCGTGCAGGACGACGTGCTCACCTCGATCCACATCGAGGAGCACGAGATCGACGCCCGGGACACCAAGCTCGGCGCCGAGGAGATCACCCGGGACATCCCGAACGTCTCCGAGGAGGTCCTCGCGGACCTGGACGAGCGCGGCATCATCCGGATCGGCGCCGAGGTCCAGCCCGGCGACATCCTGGTCGGCAAGGTCACCCCGAAGGGCGAGACCGAGCTGACCCCGGAGGAGCGGCTGCTCCGCGCGATCTTCGGCGAGAAGGCGCGCGAGGTCCGCGACACCTCGCTGAAGGTGCCGCACGGCGAGAACGGCAAGGTCATCGGCATCCGGGTCTTCTCCCGGGACGACGACGACGAGCTCCCGCCCGGCGTCAACGAGCTGGTCCGCGTGTACGTGGCCCAGAAGCGCAAGATCTCGGACGGCGACAAGCTCGCCGGCCGGCACGGCAACAAGGGCGTCATCGGCAAGATCCTGCCGGCCGAGGACATGCCGTTCCTGCCGGACGGCACGCCGGTCGACATCATCCTGAACACGCACGGCGTGCCGCGACGGATGAACATCGGCCAGGTCCTGGAGACGCACCTCGGGTGGATCGCCAAGTCCGGCTGGGAGGTCGAGGGCAACCCCGACTGGGCGAAGATGCTGCCCGAGGAGCTCTACTCCGTGCCGCCGAACACGAACACCGCGGTGCCGGTGTTCGACGGCGCGAAGGAGCACGAGATCACCGGGCTGCTGGGCTCGACCCGGCCGAACCGGGACGGCGACCGCATGGTCGGCCCGGACGGCAAGGCGCAGCTCTTCGACGGGCGCTCGGGCGAGCCGTACCCGTTCCCGGTGGCCGTCGGCTACATGTACATCCTGAAGCTGGCGCACCTGGTGGACGACAAGATCCACGCGCGGTCGACCGGCCCGTACTCGATGATCACCCAGCAGCCGCTCGGCGGTAAGGCCCAGTTCGGCGGCCAGCGCTTCGGCGAGATGGAGTGCTGGGCGATGCAGGCGTACGGCGCGGCCTACACGCTGCAGGAGCTGCTCACCATCAAGTCGGACGACGTGGTGGGCCGGGTCAAGGTCTACGAGGCCATCGTCAAGGGCGAGAACATCCCCGAGCCGGGCATTCCGGAGTCCTTCAAGGTGTTGCTGAAGGAGCTCCAGTCGCTGTGCCTGAACGTGGAGGTGCTCTCCAGCGACGGTGCCGCGATCGAGATGCGCGACACGGACGACGAGGACCTCGAGCGCGCGGCGGCGAACCTGGGCATCAACCTGTCCAGCCGCCCGGGCTCGGACTCGATGTCCGTCGACGACGTCGTGAACTGAGGCGTCCGGGGGCCCTGCTCGACAGGGCCCCCCGGCGCCCCCCAACTGCAGCGCTAGTGCCATAACGACGATTGAGGACACATCTTGCTCGACGTCAACTTCTTCGACGAGCTGCGCATCGGCCTGGCCACCGCCGAGGACATCCGCCAGTGGTCGCACGGCGAGGTCAAGAAGCCGGAGACCATCAACTACCGCACCCTCAAGCCCGAGAAGGACGGCCTCTTCTGCGAGAAGATCTTCGGCCCGACCCGGGACTGGGAGTGCTACTGCGGCAAGTACAAGCGCGTCCGGTTCAAGGGCATCATCTGCGAGCGCTGCGGCGTGGAGGTCACCCGCGCCAAGGTGCGGCGTGAGCGCATGGGCCACATCGAGCTGGCCGCCCCGGTCACGCACATCTGGTACTTCAAGGGTGTGCCGAGCCGGCTGGGCTACCTGCTCGACCTGGCGCCGAAGGATCTCGAGAAGATCATCTACTTCGCCGCCTACGTGATCACGTCGGTCAACGGCGAGCTGCGCCACCAGGACCTGTCCACGCTCGAGAACGAGATGAGCGTGGAGCGCAAGCGGGTCGAGCAGCGCCGCGACCAGGACCTCGAGGCCCGGGCCCAGAAGCTCGAGTCCGACCTGGCCGAGCTCGAGGCCGAGGGCGCCAAGAGCGACGTCCGCCGGAAGGTCAAGGAGGGCGGCGAGCGCGAGATGCGCCAGCTCCGCGACCGCGCCCAGCGCGAGCTCGACCGGCTCGACGAGATCTGGACGACCTTCGCCAAGCTCGAGGTCCAGCAGCTGATCCCGGACGAGGGGCTCTACCGCGAGCTCTACGACCGGTACGGCGACTACTTCACCGGCGCCATGGGTGCCGAGGCGATCCAGAAGCTGCTGGAGAACTTCGACATCGACGCCGAGGCCGAGAAGCTGCGCGAGATCATCCGCAGCGGCAAGGGGCAGAAGAAGCTCCGCGCCCTCAAGCGCCTCAAGGTCGTCGCCGCGTTCCAGTCCACCGGCAACTCGCCGATGGGCATGGTGCTCGACTGCGTCCCGGTCATCCCGCCGGACCTGCGCCCGATGGTGCAGCTCGACGGTGGCCGCTTCGCCACGTCGGACCTGAACGACCTGTACCGCCGGGTCATCAACCGGAACAACCGCCTCAAGCGACTGATCGACCTCGGCGCGCCCGAGATCATCGTCAACAACGAGAAGCGGATGCTGCAGGAGGCCGTCGACGCGCTGTTCGACAACGGCCGCCGCGGCCGTCCGGTGACCGGCCCGGGCAACCGGCCGCTGAAGTCGTTGTCCGACCTGCTCAAGGGCAAGCAGGGCCGGTTCCGCCAGAACCTGCTCGGCAAGCGCGTCGACTACTCGGGCCGTTCGGTCATCGTCGTCGGCCCGCAGCTGAAGCTGCACCAGTGCGGTCTGCCCAAGCAGATGGCGCTGGAACTGTTCAAGCCGTTCGTGATGAAGCGCCTGGTCGACCTGAACCACGCGCAGAACATCAAGTCCGCCAAGCGGATGGTCGAGCGCGGCCGCTCGCAGGTGTGGGACGTGCTCGAGGAGGTCATCTCCGAGCACCCCGTGCTGCTCAACCGCGCGCCGACGCTGCACCGCCTCGGCATCCAGGCCTTCGAGCCGCAGCTGGTGGAGGGCAAGGCCATCCAGCTGCACCCGCTGGTCTGCGAGGCGTTCAACGCGGACTTCGACGGTGACCAGATGGCGGTCCACCTGCCGCTGTCGGCCGAGGCCCAGGCCGAGGCCCGGGTGCTGATGCTCTCGAGCAACAACATCCTGTCGCCGGCGTCCGGCCGCCCGCTCGCCATGCCGCGTCTGGACATGGTCACGGGTCTGTTCCACCTGACCCGCGAGCGTCCCGACGCGCCGGGTGCGGGCCAGTCGTTCAGCTCCGAGGCCGAGGCCGTCATGGCCTACGACCGCAAGACGCTGCACCTGCAGGCCCCGATCAAGATCCGGCTCCCCGGCGTCACGCCGACCCCGGGCACCGAGCTCGAGGAGGGGGAGGTCTGGCGCGCCGAGACCACCCTCGGCCGGGTCATGTTCAACGAGCTGCTCCCGGCGGACTACCCGTTCGTCAACGAGCCGCTGCCGAAGAAGCGCCAGGCCGCGATCATCAACGACCTGGCCGAGCGCTACTCGATGACCGAGGTCGCGCAGGTGCTCGACCGCCTCAAGGACGCCGGCTTCTACTGGGCCACCCGGTCCGGCGTCACGCTGGCGATCGACGACGTCGTGGTCCCGCCGAACAAGCAGGAGATCCTCGACGGCTACGAGGCCAAGGCCGACCAGGTCAACAAGCGGTACCAGCGCGGTGCGCTCTCCCACCAGGAGCGCAACGACGAGATGGTCAAGATCTGGACCCAGGCGTCCGAGGAGGTCGCCAAGGCCATGGAGGACAACTTCCCCGAGGACAACCCGATCCCCACGATCGTGAAGTCCGGGGCGGCGGGCAACATGACGCAGGTCCGGCAGCTGGCCGGTATGCGTGGTCTGGTCGCCAACCCCAAGGGTGAGTACATCCCCCGCCCGATCAAGGCCAACTTCCGCGAGGGCCTGTCCGTGCTGGAGTACTTCATCTCCACGCACGGCACCCGGAAGGGTCTGGCGGACACCGCGCTGCGGACCGCGGACTCGGGGTACCTGACCCGTCGTCTGGTCGACGTCTCGCAGGACGTCATCGTGCGCGAGGTCGACTGCGGCACCTCCCGGGCGGTCACCATGCCGGTCACGGAGGAGACCGCGGACGGGCGCCTCATCCCGCACCGCTACATCCGCACGTCGGTGTACGCGCGGTGCTCGGCGGAGGAGGTCACCGGGCCGGACGGCCAGGTGATCGTGGCCAAGGGCGGCGACCTCGGCGACCCGGCGCTCGACGCGCTGGTCGCGGCCGGCGTCCGGCAGATCCGCGTGCGCAGCGCGCTGACCTGCGAGTCGGCCACCGGCATCTGCGCGATGTGCTACGGCCGTTCGATGGCGACCGGCAAGCTGGTCGACGTCGGCGAGGCGGTCGGCATCGTCGCGGCCCAGTCCATCGGTGAGCCCGGCACGCAGCTGACGATGCGTACCTTCCACCAGGGCGGTGTCGCGGGCGACGACATCACGACCGGTCTGCCGCGTGTCACGGAGCTCTTCGAGGCCCGGGTCCCGCGCGGCAAGGCGCCGATCGCGGACGTCGACGGCCGCATCCGCATCGAGGACGGCGACCGCTTCTGGAAGATCACCCTCATCCCGGACGACGGGGGCGAGGAGATCGTCTACGAGAAGCTGTCGAAGCGGCAGTGGCTCGCCATGACGGTGGTCGACGGCGAGGAGCGCCCGCTCCGGGACGGCGACCACGTCGAGGTCGGCCAGCTGCTCCTCGAGGGCACGGCGGACCCGCACGAGGTGCTGCGCGTCATGGGCCCGCGCGAGGTGCAGCTGCACCTGGTGCGTGAGGTGCAGAAGGTATACCGCACGCAGAGCGTGGACATCCACGACAAGCACATCGAGGTGATCGTCCGGCAGATGCTCCGCCGGGTCACGATCATCGACTCGGGTGCCACCGAGTTCCTGCCCGGCGCGCTCGCCGAGCGGGGCGAGTTCGAGTCGGAGAACCGGCGCGTGGTCGCCGAGGGCAACGAGCCGGCCTCCGGCCGCCCGGTGCTCATGGGGATCACGAAGGCCTCGCTGGCGACGGAGTCGTGGCTGTCCGCGGCCTCGTTCCAGGAGACCACCCGGATCCTCACCGACGCCGCGATCAACGGGAAGCGCGACAAGCTCGTCGGGCTGAAGGAGAACGTGATCATCGGCAAGCTGATCCCGGCCGGTACGGGGATCAGCCGGTACCGCAACATCCAGGTGCAGCCCACGGAGGAGGCCCGCGCGGCCGCCTACGCGCTGCCGAGCTACGACGACGGCTACTACAGCCCCGACGTGTTCGGCACGGGCACCGGTGCCGCGGTCCCGCTGGACGACTACGACTTCGGCCGCGACTACCGCTAGTCGCCACCGCGGTCAGTGACGGGGCCGGCGCCTTCGGGCGCCGGCCCCGTCGCCGTACTCGGCCGGGCAACCCCTCCGGTCGGGGACTTGCCTCTCCCTCGGCCGCGCCCCGGGCACCGGTCTGACCGCGCCG
This sequence comes from Pseudonocardia lutea, assembly GCF_042658055.1. Classification (NCBI taxonomy): domain Bacteria; kingdom Bacillati; phylum Actinomycetota; class Actinomycetes; order Pseudonocardiales; family Pseudonocardiaceae; genus Pseudonocardia; species Pseudonocardia lutea. The sequence goes on along the minus strand of NZ_JBHSQK010000073.1, from coordinate 962 downwards.
CGCACCTAACAGGTCGCCGCACACCGGGTAGTGCCTCGCACACCCGATCTGGCCCGGCGGCACACCCGCAAGATCAGTCGCACACCCCGTCGACCGGGTGTGGCCAGCTCTTCCGGTTGTGCCGAGGCCACGAGTGCTCGCGGGAGCACGGCCTCGGCCGGCCCAGCTGCCGTCGTGATCCGAGCTGGCACACCCCGCTCGGCGCGCCGCACCTCGCCGGGCGCGCCGCACCTCGCCGGGCGTACTGCACCTCGCCGGGCGTGCTGCACCTCGCCGGGCGTGCTGCACCTCGCCGGGCGTGCTGCACCTCGCCGGGCGTGCTGCACCTCGCCGGGCGTGCTGCACCTCGCCGGGCGTGCTGCACCTCGCCGGGCGTGCTGCACCTCGCCGGGCGTGCTGCACCTCGCCGGGCGTGCTGCACCTCGCCGGGCGTGCTGCACCTCGCCGGGCGTGCTGCACCTCGCCGGGCGTGCTGCACCTCGCCGGGCGTGCTGCACCTCGCCGGGCGTGCTGCACCTCGCCGGGCGTGCTGCACCTCGCCGGGCGTGCTGCACCTCGCCGGGCGTGCTGCACCTCGCCGGGCGTGCTGCACCTCGCCGGGCGTGCTGCACCTCGCCGGGCGTGCTGCACCTCGCCGGGCGTGCTGCACCTCGCCGGGCGTGCTGCACCTCGCCGGGCGTGCTGCACCTCGCCGGGCGTGCTGCACCTCGCCGGGCGTGCTGCACCTCGCCGGGCGTGCTGCACCTCGCCGGGCGTGCTGCACCTCGCCGGGCGTGCTGCACCTCGCCGGGCGCGGCACACCCGATTGGGCGCGCCACACCCGGTCGACGGGCTGTGCGAGCGCCCTCGTGGGTGTGCCGGTGGGTTCCACGGGTTGTGGGGCGCCCGGAGAGGTGTGCGACGTCGGTCTCGACGCCTCGCGCCCGGGCCGTGCCTCGCGCACCGGGCCGTGCCTCGCGCAC
>NZ_JBHSQK010000072.1:4483-5252 GCF_042658055.1 Pseudonocardia lutea | reverse complement strand
CGGGGCCGCCGCGTCCGCTGCGTCCGCCGCACCGGCACCGGAGAAGGCCCCCGAGCGGGCGCCCGAGAAGGCTCCGGAGAAGGCACCCGGGCGCGAGACACCCACGGACGGGGCGACCGCGGCACCGACCGCCCCCGACGAGGCCCAGGAGGAGGCACGCGAGACCGCGCCCCCTGCGCGGGAGCGCCCGGCGGGCGACGAGCTCACCGGGACGGCCGACGACGTCCGCACGCCGCCCCGCGGCCTGCCCACCGGCGGCACCGCGACCGAGGCGCGCACCCCGCCGGACGGCATCCCCGCCGTCCGGCCGGCGGAGACCGCCACCCCGCCGGAGGGCATCCCGGCCTCCTCGGCCACCGCCGCCCCCGCGGCACCGGCACCCGAGACCGCTGCCGACACCGCTCCTTCGACCGCGGCACCCGAGGCTCCCGGCACCGCCTCTCCCGAGGCCCCCGCCGCCGGCACCGCCGCTCCCGAGGCCCCCGCCGCCGGCATCCCCACCACCGAGGCGCCGGCCGCCCCGGAGGCCCCGCCGGCCGCCGCTGCGGCCGCGGGAACGGCGGCGTCCGTGGCGCCCACGGCGCCGCCGGCCGAGCGCGTTCCGGAGGCCCCGCCCGTCGAGCGGGCACCCGAGGTTCCGCCCGTCGAGCGGGCACCCGAGGTTCCGCCCGTCGAGCGGGCACCCGAGGTTCCGCCCGTCGAGCGTGTCCCCGGGGCCCCGTCCGTCGAGCCCGCCGCCCCACCGGCGCAGCCCACCGCGCCGCCGTCC
>NZ_JBHSQK010000072.1:0-4428 GCF_042658055.1 Pseudonocardia lutea | reverse complement strand
GCCGCCGGCCGAGACCGCCCCCGCCGCGCCGCCCGCCCCCACCGAGGAGATCGCCCCGGCGGAGGGCCGGCTCGAGCGGCTGCGCGGCAACCTCTCGCGCTCCCGGTCGGCGTTCGGGCAGAGCCTGCTCGGCCTGCTCGGCGGCGGCGAGCTCGACGAGGAGTCGTGGGAGGACGTCGAGGCCACCCTCCTGCAGGCCGACCTCGGCCCGGAGATGACCGCCGAGCTCGTCGAGACGCTGCGCACCGAGCTGGCCCGCCGCGCCGTCCGCACCCCGGACCAGGCCCGCCAGCTGCTGCGCGAGGTCCTGATCGAGGCCCTCGAGAGCGACCTGAACCGCTCGATCCGCGCGCTGCCGCACGACGGCCGGCCGGGCGTCCTGCTCGTCGTCGGCGTCAACGGCACGGGCAAGACGACCACCACGGGCAAGCTGGCGCGGGTGCTCGTCGCGAGCGGCAGGCACGTCGTGCTGGGTGCGGCCGACACCTTCCGGGCCGCCGCCGCCGAGCAGCTCACGACGTGGGGAGAGCGGGCCGGCGCCGCCGTCGTCCGCGGTCCCGAGGGGGCCGACCCGGCCGCCGTCGCGTTCGACGCCGTCAAGCGCGGCACCGCCGACGGGGCCGACGCCGTCATCCTCGACACCGCCGGGCGGCTGCACACCAAGACCGGCCTGATGGACGAGCTGGGCAAGGTCAAGCGCGTCGTGGAGCGGCAGGCCGAGGTCGACGAGGTGATCCTGGTCCTCGACGCCACGACCGGTCAGAACGGGCTGATCCAGGCCCGCGTGTTCGGCGAGGTCGTGAAGGTCACCGGCATCGCGCTGACCAAGCTGGACGGCACGGCGAAGGGCGGCATCGTCTTCCGCGTGCAGCGCGAGCTCGGCGTGCCGGTCAAGCTCGTCGGCCTCGGCGAGGGCCCGGACGACCTCGCCCCCTTCGAGCCGAAGGCCTTCGTCGACGCCCTCCTGGGCTGAGGGCCCTCCCCGCCGCGGGCGCCGGGATGATCACCAGTGGTGATCTTCCCGGCGCGCAGGGTGCGGAACGGTCACGGTTCCCGTCACGCTGCGCGCACGGATCGCGACGGTCGGGACAGGAAACGTGGATGTAACCCACGAGGGAGCTGGGTTCATCCCCCGGAAACACAGTGCGATCTCCCCGGAAACATCCCGCTCCGATTATTCCGGCACCTGCCGCACGAGGGTGCGGACACGAACGGGAGGGAGATCCGTGGACGCGTTCAGTAGCGGCGACACCGCGTGGATGCTCGCCAGCACCGCGCTGGTGCTGTTCATGACGCCGGGGCTCGCGTTCTTCTACGGCGGCATGGTCCGTAGCAAGAGCGTGCTCAACATGATGATGATGAGCCTGTCCTCGATGGGGCTCGTCGGCGTCCTGTGGGTGCTCTACGGCTACTCGATGGCCTTCGGCGACGACGTCGCCGGCGGCCTGCTCGGCAGCCCGACCGAGCACTGGGGCCTGAAGGGGCTGTTCGTCGGCAACTACGTCGCCACCGACGCGGCGCCCGACGTGAGCTTCCCGCTCGTCGGCTCGATCCCGGCGCTCGTGTTCGTCGGCTTCCAGGCCACCTTCGCGATCATCACCGTCGCCCTGATCTCGGGTGCGGTGGCCGACCGCATGAAGTTCGGTGCCTGGCTGCTCTTCGCCGGCATCTGGGCGACCGTCGTGTACTTCCCGGTCGCGCACTGGGTGTTCGCCTTCGACGGCGTCACCGCCGAGACCGGTGGCTGGATCGCCAACCAGCTCAAGGCGATCGACTTCGCCGGCGGTACCGCGGTCCACATCAACGCCGGTGTCGCCGCCCTCGCCCTGGCGATCGTCGTCGGCAAGCGCCGCGGCTGGCCGCGCGAGCCCATGCGCCCGCACAACCTGACCCTGGTCATGCTCGGCGCCGGCATCCTGTGGTTCGGCTGGTTCGGCTTCAACGCCGGCTCGGCCGTCGGCGCCTCGGGCCTCGCCGGCTACGCGATGGTCAACACGATCGTCGCCACCTGCGCCGCGATGCTCGCCTGGCTGCTCGTGGAGCGGATCCGGGACGGCAAGGCCACCAGCCTCGGTGCCGCCTCCGGTGTCGTCGCCGGTCTGGTCGCGATCACCCCGGCCTGTTCCTCGGTCTCGCCGATGGGCGCGATCGCGGTCGGTGCCATCGCCTCGGCGCTGTGCGCCCTGGCCGTGGGCCTCAAGTTCCGCTTCGGCTACGACGACTCGCTCGACGTCGTCGGCGTCCACCTCGTCGGTGGTCTCGCCGGCACCGTGCTCATCGGCTTCTTCGCCGACCCGGGCTCGGGCGCCGGGGTCGCCGGCCTGTTCTACGGCGGCGGTGTGGACCAGCTCTGGCGCCAGATCGTCGGCGCGGCCGCGGTGCTCCTCTACTCGGGCATCCTGACCTTCGTCATCGCGCTGATCGTCAAGGCGGTCTTCGGCGGCAGGATCCGGATCAGCCCGGAGGACGAGGCGACCGGCATCGACGAGAGCGAGCACGCCGAGACCAGCTACGACTTCTCCAGCCACCGCGGCCTGGCCGGGACCGCGGGCACCCCCCGCCCCGACGCCGCCACCCCGCAGGCGGCCGCGCACGTCGCCGCCGGCAAGGAGAGCTGAGCCATGAAGCTGATCACCGCCATCGTGAAGCCGTTCGTCCTGGAGGACGTCAAGGGTGCCCTCGAGCAGATCGGGGTCCTCGGGATGACCGTCTCCGAGGTCCAGGGCTACGGCCGGCAGAAGGGCCACACCGAGGTCTACCGGGGTGCGGAGTACTCCGTGGACTTCGTGCCGAAGGTCCGGGTGGAGGTCGTCGCGGACGACGCCCTCGCGGACAAGGTGGTCGACGCGGTCGTCGAGGCCGCCCGGACCGGCAAGATCGGCGACGGCAAGGTCTGGGTCTCCCCGGTCGAGACCGTCGTCCGGGTCCGCACCGGCGAGCGCGGGACCGACGCCGTCTGACGGAGCCCCTCGACGGCACTCGCCCGAGCGGCCGAGGCCCGTCGTGCCGGTCGGCACGGCGGGCCTCCGGCGTCTCACCGGGGAGGGCGTTTCCTCCCGTTCGCCCGGAACCCGGGACGGGCGGGTGCCGTCGGTCCGACCGACCCACCACCGATCGGAGAACCGTGATGATGCTCGTGACCGCGATCGTCAAACCCTTCGCGCTCGACGACGTCCGGGCCGGCCTGGAGCGGCTGGACGTGGCGGGGATGACCGTCAGCGAGGTGACCGGCTACGGCCGCCAGCGGGGGCACACCGAGGTCTACCGCGGCGCGGACTACCGGAGGGACTTCGTGCCGAAGGTGCGGATCGACGTCGTCGTGGACGACTCGGTGGTCGACAAGACCGTCGACGCGGTCGTGCAGGCCTCCCGCACCGGGAAGATCGGCGACGGGAAGGTGTGGGTCGTGCCGCTGGGGACGGTGGTGCGGGTCCGGACCGGGGAACGGGGCCCGGACGCGCTGTGAGGCCCGTGGCGGTGGCGATTCTGTCGGGGTGGAGCGGTGCCGGCCGGGGGCCGGCGGACGTGGGGGCGGGTCGGTGACCGCAGTGGGATCAGGGCCGGGATCAGGGCCGGGATCGGGACCGGCAGGATCGGCGCCCGGATCCGGGGCGGAGGCGGCCTCCGGGACGGCCGAGGACCTCGTCCGCGCCAAGGCCGTACTGCTGGACCGGCAGGGCGGACGGCGGCGGCTCGCCCCCGACGCCCTGCGGACCGCGCTGGTCGACCTGCACGACTTCTGGTTGTCCTCGCGCTGCGCCGCGATCGGCGTCACGGACCGTGCGGCGCTGGTCGCGGTGGGAGCGCTGGGGCGCCGCGAGCTGGCCCCCTACTCCGACCTCGACCTGGTGCTGCTGCACGACGGGCGCAAGGACGTCGACCGGCTCGCCGAGCAGCTCTGGTACCCGCTGTGGGACGCCGGCATCGGGCTGGACCACTCGGTGCGCACCCCCGGCCAGGCCGTCCAGGTCGCCGCCACCGACCTGCGGGCCGCGTACGGGCTGCTCGAGCTGCGGCACATCGCCGGCGACCCGGCCCTGTCGGAGAAGGTCAAGCAGGCCGTCCGACAGGCGTGGCGGGCGGGCGTGCGCAACCGCTTCGACGAGATCGCCGACTCCGCGCGGCAGCGCTGGGCCAAGGTCGGCGACGTCGCGCACCGCATCGAGCCGGACCTCAAGTCCGGGCACGGCGGGCTGCGGGACGTGCAGCTCCTGGACCATCTCGCCGCCGCGCAGCTGGTCGACCGGCCCTCCGGCGAGGTCGTCGAGGCCCGGATGCTGCTGCTCGACGTGCGCACCGAGCTGCACCGGATCGCCGGCCGCGCACGGGACGTGCTGCGCGCCCAGGACGCCGACGAGATCGCGGCCTCGCTCGAGCTCGGCGACCGCCTCGACCTGGCCCGGGCGATCTCCGGGGCGGCCCGCGCCG
>NZ_JBHSQK010000071.1:0-52308 GCF_042658055.1 Pseudonocardia lutea | reverse complement strand
CTACCGCGACACGGTGCGGGACTTCTGGCGCGGCGAGCCGGCCAGCCTCGGCGAGTTCGCGGCCCGGTTCACCGGCTCCTCGGACCTGTACGAGGCGGACAACCGTCGGCCGATCGCGTCGATCAACTTCGTGACCGCCCACGACGGCTTCACCCTCGAGGACCTCGTCTCCTACAACGAGAAGCACAACGAGGCCAACGGCGAGGGCAACCGGGACGGGGAGAGCCACAACCGCTCGTGGAACCACGGCGCGGAGGGCCCGACCGAGGACGTGCAGATCCACGCGCTGCGCGAGCGGCAGAAGCGCAACATCCTCACCACGCTGCTGCTCTCCCAGGGCGTGCCGATGCTCGCGCACGGCGACGAGCTGGGCCGCACCCAGCAGGGCAACAACAACGTCTACTGCCAGGACAACGAGCTGTCCTGGGTCGACTGGGACCGCGCCCGGGAGCACGACGTGCTCACCGAGTTCGTCGGCTGCCTCACCGAACTGCGCGCGAAGCACCCGATCTTCCGCCGCCAGCGGTTCTTCCAGGGCCGGCGCATCCAGGGGTCGAGCATGGAGGACATCGCCTGGCTTCGGCCCGACGGCGACTACATGACCGACGAGGACTGGCACACCTCCCAGACCCGGTCGCTGGCGATCTACCTCAACGGGCAGGGCATCCCGGACCGCGACCACCTGGGCGTGCGGATCGAGGACGACTCCTTCCTGCTGCTGATCAACGCCCATCACCAGCAGGTCCAGTTCACGCTGCCCGGCGAGGAGTACGGCCGGGTGTGGGAGACGGCCGTCGACACCTCGGACCCGCTGCTGGCGAACACCCGCCGGAGGAACCAGAAGGCCGGGGCGCGGCTGCGGGTGGCGCCCCGTTCGATGCTCGTGCTGAGGTGCGCCGTCCCGCCCTCCTGAATCGACATGTCGAACTTGACATGTCAGACCCGTCCGGAGCACACTCGTGCCTCGGACGGGGGTGGTGTGATGACGCAGCAGAGCGCGTCGACCGGACAGGACCTGCGGATCGGCGACGACGAGCGGGAGCGCGGGGCGGCCCGGCTCGCCGAGCAGGTGGGGGCGGGCAGGCTCGATCTCGCCGAGTACGAGGAGCGGGTCGGGCGGGTCTACGCGGCCCGCACCCGCGCCGAGCTCGCCGCGGTGTTCGCGGACCTGCCGGCGCAGGTGCGGCCGGCGGGGCGGAGGCGGCCGGTCCCGCCGGCCCCCCCGGTGCCGCCGGGCCTCCCGCGCGCGCTGCCGCCGGCGGTGTGGATGTGGGTGCCGTGGGTGGTCGTGAACGCGATCTGCCTGGTCGTGTGGGTCGCGACCGCGGTCGGCGCCGGGCACCCGCTGCCCTTCTGGCCGGTGTGGGTCGCCGGCCCGTGGGGCGCGGTCCTGCTCCTGGGCTCGCTCGGGGGGCGTCGGCCCTGCGGGGCCCGGCACTGAGCCGACCGGGCCGGCCCCGGCACCGAGCCGACCGGGCCGGCCCCGGCACCGAGCGGGGCCGGGCGGGGACCGAGCACGGGCGCGGCGCCCGACCGGGGGGTGGGCGCCGCGCCGCAGCCCGTGCGGTTGGGAACGGCTCGGTGGGGGCGGGTCGACGCGTGGAGGTCAGCGGGCCGCGGCCTCGAGGATCGACCGCAGGTGCCCGATCTCCGCGTCGTTCCGCGGGGGGTAGAGCAGCACGTAGCCCTCGGGCAGGCCGAGCATCACGCCGGCCAGCGGGTGGAACTCGCCCCAGCGGCGGGCGACGACCACCCGGGCGTCGAGCGGGGACAGCGCGACGTGCATCGAGCCGTCCGCCGGGCGGACGTGCCCGATCTCCGGGCCGCCCACGTGCCACAACGCCGGGTGGTGCTTCTCCCACCCGCTCGTCCGCATCTCCAGGCCCTCGCGCGCGGCGAGCTCCTCGACCACGTCCTGCAGGGCGGCGACCCGTGCCTGGTCCGCGTGCTGGGTCAGGACCCGGTGCGGGACCGGGTACGGGCCGACCTCCGGCCGCTCCCCCGCCCGCGAGGGCAGGGTGAGCAGCGCGCGGTCGACGTCCCCGCTGCCCGCCTGCCGCCACGCGTAGGGTTCGCGGGCGCGCAGCCGCATCCCGCTGACCGCCAGCCATCCGACCGGGTTCGCCGGCACACCGCCCGGGCCCAGGGCCTTCCACCGCCGGTAGTCGCGCGCGGCCCAGCCGATCCCGGCCGCCGCCGCGCCGACCACGACCCCGGCGACGCCGCTCCGTCTCGTCGTGCTCACCCGGCCCAGGGTCCCAGAGCGCCGGTACCGATGCCGGCTCCGCTCAGAAGATCGTGTAGCCGCCGTCGATCCGGACCTCGTCGCCGGTGTGGAAGGTCAACGACGGGTCCGCGAGGTACGCGCCGACCTCCTCGAACTCGGCCGGGTCCGCCCACCGCCGCACCGGGGTGCGCTGCGTGGTCGCGGTGCGGAAGCGGTCGTCGGCGTAGCCGCCCGAGCTCAGCCCGGTCACCGTCCACCCCGGGATCAGCGCGTTCACCCGCACCCGGTGCCGGGCCAGCTCGACGGCGAGCGTGCGGCTCAGCCCGAGCAGCCCCGTCTTGCTCGCGGCGTAGGCGGACTGCCCGACGCCGCCGAAGGCCGCGATCATCGAGCTGACGACGACGATCGAGCCGCCCGTGCCCTGGTCGACGAACCGGCGGGCGGCCTCCCGGCAGGTCAGGAACGCGCCGTCGAGGTTGACGCGCATGATCCGCCGCCAGTCCTCGAGGGAGCTCTCGACGACGGTGTGCCGGCCCGAGGTCCCGGAGTTCGCGACCAGGCAGCCCAGCGGGCCGAGCTCCGCGACCGTGCGCTCCATGGCCTCGGCCACCTGGGCCTCGTCGGCGACGTCGCAGGCCAGGGCCAGGGCACGCACGCCCAGCTTCTCGAGCCCGGCGACCGCCTCCGCGCTCTTCGCCTCGTTCCGCGCCCAGATCGCGATGTTCGCGCCGGCCTTCGCCATGCCGGTCGCCATGCCCAGCCCGATACCGCCGTTGCCGCCGGTGACCACCGCGTTGAGGCCCGTCAGGTCGATCACGCCCGCTCCCGTCCGTCGTTCACGCACCCGTCCTGATCGATCGTTCAGGACGACCCGATCGTGCCATCCCGCCGGCCCTCGGCGGAACGGGTGCGGCGAAAGGGGGTCGAGCCGCCGGGGCCCGCGGTGGGGCAGGGTGGTCCGCGGCGCGCGGTGCGGCCGGAGGCGGTCGGCCCCTGGGCTAGCCTCGGCCCGTGGAGGGTGCGAGCGAGCAGGTGCCGCAGGTACCGCAGCACGGGCCGGCGGCCCGCGAGGTGACCGGGCCCGCGCCGCAGGAGGGCCGGCTGGAGCGGGCGATCGCGGTCCAGGTCCGGCGGCTGCGGCAGGCCGGGGGGCTGACCCTGGCGGACATGGCCGTGCGCACCGGCATCTCGAAGCCGATGCTGTCCAAGATCGAGAACGCGCAGACCTCGTGCAGCCTGACCACGCTCGCCCGGCTGGCCGACGCCCTCGACGTCCCGGTGACCTCGCTCTTCCGCGGCGCCGACACCCCCCGCGAGGCCGTGTTCACCGCGGCCGGGTCCGGCGCCCGGATCGTCGCCCGCGGCACCCGGGTGGGGCACGACTACACGCTGCTGGGCGCGCTGCGCGGGCCGCACAAGCGGATGGAGGCCCACCTCGTCACGCTCACCGAGCGCAGCGAGGAGTTCCCGCTCTTCCAGCACCCCGGCACCGAGCTGCTCTACATGCTCGAGGGCGAGATGGTCTACGGGCACGGCGAGTCCAGCTACACACTGCGCCCCGGCGACGCCCTGCAGCTCGACGGGGAGGGGGTGCACGGCCCGCGCGAGCTGGTCGCCCTGCCGATCCGGTTCCTGTCCGTGGTGGCGTACGGGGACCTGCGGGAGGGCTGACCCCGCGGCCCCGGCGGCGGGACCGTCGTGGGCCGGCCCAGTCGGTGCGTCGAAGTGAGACGGGCCCGGCCCGTCTCCCGCCCTACGGTCGCCGGATGACGGTCGGCGCGCGCTCCACCGGTCCCGGCGACGAGCCGATGGTCGCGCGGTGGGGGTCGCCGCACCCGGCCGCACCGCTGGTCGTGGTGCTGCACGGCAACGGCACCAGCGAGCACTCCATGATCGAGATCTCGCCGTGGCTGCCGCACGGCCCGGTCGCGTACGTGGCCGTCCGGGCGCCGCTGACCGTCGAGCGCGGGTACGCGTGGTTCGCCGAGACCGACGGGCGCCCGGATCCCGCGGGGCTGGCCGAGGCCGGGGACTGGGTGCTGCGCTGGCTGGACACCGAGGGCCATCCCGACCGGTCCGTGCTGCTGCTGGCCTTCCGCAGCGGCGTCGCGCTGGCCGGGTACCTGATGCTGCGGGCGCCGGAGCGGTTCTCCGGCGCGGTCCTGCTGCACGGCGCCCTCCCGCTCGACGCCGGATCCCTCGGGGCGGAGCCGGCGCCGGGGGCGTTGCGCGGCATGCCGGTGTTCCTCGCGCACGCGGACGCCGATCCCCGCACGCCGACGGCCCTGCTCGAGCGGACGTGGGACTGGCTGCGCCGGTGGTCGGGTGCCCCGGTCCGGGTCGCGCGCACGCCGGACGGCGGGACGCTGGCGGGTTCGGTGGTCGCGGCGGCCGGGAGCTGGCTGGGCGACCGGCTCGACTTCCTGCGCGCCCACGGCGAGAACCCCCTGCCCGACGGCGACGAACCCGCCTGGCCCGGGCTGGGTCGGCTGCCCGAGCGGGCCGGGACACCGCCCGACCCCACGCCCGACCTGCCCCAGCTGCCGGTCGGGCCGCCCGGCACCCTGCAGGACGCGGTGTGGGCGCGGATCCGCGGCCTCGGCCGGGAGCGACCCGCCGCGATCGGCCCGGCGGGCACCCGCTCGCTGGTCCTGGACGCGGATGTCCCGGGCGATCCCGCCGCCCTGGTGCACGCGGCCGAGGGCGAGCTCGCCCACCTGCACCCCGACGGCAGCCTGCACCTCGTCCTGCCCGACGCCCTGGCCTACGACGCCCTCGGCAAGGGCTGGGCGCTCGCCCACCCGCTCGCCGGCGTCCGGCTTCCGGCGGGGCTGGTGCTCGTCCCGGCCCCGCGCGACGAGGCCGAGGTGGAGATCGTCGCCGCGCTGGTCACCGCCGCGCACCGCGCGGCGAGCGCGCGGACCCCGCGCGCCTGAGCGCTGCCGGGATCAGCCTTCCGCCTCCAGACCCGCGAGGGCCGCGGCCACCGTCGGGAACGCGCGGAACGGCGCCAGCGCCTGCCGGTCCGCCGTGCCCAGCCGCCCGGCGAGCAGCGCCGACCCGACGAGGTCCAGGGTGGCGCCGCAGCGGTCGGCGGCGTGCTGGGCGTGGGAGAGCGCCGCGAGGGCGCCCGGACCGATCGCGTCGACCTCCGCGAGGTCGATCAGGACGTGCCGGGTGGTCGCGTGCCCGTGGCGGGCCAGCTGCAGCCGCGCGTCGATCAGCCGGAGCAGGCGCGCCCCGGTGAGCCGGTCGAGGTGACCGCGGAGGCGGATGGTGTAGACGCCCGGCTCGGGCACGTCGATGGCCATGGGAGCGGGATGGGCGAGCGTCATCGGCCGCCTCTCCTTCCGTCGGCGGACGGGCGGCCTGCTTCACCCTGGTTGGACCGTACCGCCTGCGGGGCCGCCGCGCGATCACGGAGCGCGCCTCGGCCCACCGGCCCACCTGGTGGGAACCGCACCGGACGCCCACCGGCAACCCGGTCCTGGCGCCCGCTGCGCCGGCGCTGCGGGGCGGCGTTCCTGCGCGGCCCTGTGGCGGGCGGGGCTCAGGCGGCCTCGGTGGCGCGCCGGCGGCCGGCGATCGCGCCGAGCAGCTCGCGGGTGTAGTCCTCGCGCGGATCGGTGAACAGCTCCTCCGTCGGCCGCATCTCCAGTAGCCGGCCCTCCCGCATCACGCCCACGCGGTGCGCGATCCGCCGGACGACGGCGAGATCGTGCGAGATGAACAGGTACGCCAGCCCCTGGTCGGTCTGCAGCTCCTCCAGCAGCGCCAGGACCTGCGCCTGCACCGAGACGTCCAGGGCCGACACCGGCTCGTCGCACACGACGAGGTCCGGGGACAGGGCGAGCGCCCGCGCGATGGCGATCCGCTGCCGCTGGCCCCCGGAGAGCTCGGCGGGCCTGCGGGCGAGCACCGCCGCCGGCAGGGCCACGCGCCCGACCAGCTCGGCCGCCCGGGTGCGCCGCTCCGCGGGGCTGCCCACGCCGAACGCCCGCAGCGGTTCGGTGACGACCTCCTCGACGGAGAACCGCGGGTCGAGCGAGGCGTACGGGTTCTGGTAGACGAGCTGGGCGCGCCGGCGCAGCTCCCGCCAGTGGCGGCCCGTGACCCGGGTGACGTCGGCGCCGTCGAACCGGATCTCGCCGGCGGTCGGGTCCGCCAGCCGCAGCACCAGCCGGGCGGTCGTCGACTTGCCCGAGCCGGACTCCCCCACCAGCGCGAGCGTCTCGCCGCGGACGAGATCGAAGGAGACGTCGTCGACCGCGCGGAGCACCCCGCGCCGGCCCTGCACGCGGGGCAGCGGGAAGTCCTTGGTCAGCCCGCGGACCTCGACGATCGGGCGCGTGTCGGACGGCGGCGGCGTCCGCGGTGCGCGCGGTGCGGAGAGGCCGGGCGCGGCGGCCACCAGCGCGCGGGTGTACGGATCGGCCGGGCCGGCGAGGATCCGCTCGACCGGGCCCTCCTCCACGATCCGCCCGCCGGACATCACGACGACCCGGTCGGCCCGGTCCGCCGCCACCCCGAGGTCGTGCGTGATCAGCAGCATCGCGGTGCCGGTCTCGGCGCGTAGCGCGTCGAGGTGGTCGAGGATCCGCCGCTGCACCGTCGCGTCCAGGGCGCTGGTCGGCTCGTCGGCGATGATCAGCCCGGGGCGGGCGGCGATCGCGATGGCGATCAGCACGCGCTGCCGCATGCCGCCGGAGAGCTCGTGGGGATACTGCCCCGCGCGCACCTCGGGGTCGGGCAGCCCGGCCCGGGCCAACAGCTCGACGGCCCGCAGCCGCGCCGTGCGCTTGTCGGCCAGCCCGTGCACCCGCAGCACCTCGCCGACCTGCACGCCGATGCGCTGCACCGGGTTGAGCGAGACCGTCGGGTCCTGCGGCACCAGCCCGATCCGGCGGCCGCGGACCCCACGGAAGGCCTTCTCGGAGAGCCCGGTCAGCTCGATCCCGTCCGGGGGCGCGCCCAGCCGGATGCGACCGCCCTCGATCGCGCCGTTGCCCGGCAGCAGCCCGATCACCGCCTGGGCCAGCGTGGACTTGCCGGAGCCGGACTCGCCGACGACGGCGACGACCTCGCCCTCCCCGACGGTCAGCGAGGCCCCGCGGACGGCGTGGAGGTGCCCACCCGCGATCCGGTACCCGACGTCGAGGCCCTCGACCGCCAGGATCGTGCCGCTCCTACCGCTCATCGGGCCCGGCTCCATTCCCCGTCGAGCGCCCGGGAGATCCGGTTCACCGACAGCACGGTCGCGGCGATCGTCAGGCCCGGCATGGCGCAGAGCCACCACGAGGTGGCCAGGTAGTTGCGGCCCTCGGCGATCAGCGAACCCCACTCGGGGGCCGGCGGCGGGGCGCCGTAGCCGAGGAAGGACAGCGAGGACACGGCCAGGATCGCCAGGCCGAACTCGAGCACCGCGAGCACCAGCACGGGACCGGCGGCGTTGGGCAGCACGTGTCGCCGCAGCGTCGCGTACCAGCGGGTTCCGACGGAGCGGGCGGCCTCGACGTAGGTGGACCGGCGGATCCGCATCGTCTCCGCCCGCATGACCCGGGCGAAGCTCGCCACGCTGGCGACGCCGACCGCGATCGCCACCTTGATCGTGCCGTAGCCCAGCGCGGTGATCAGCGCCAGGGACAACAGGATCGCGGGGATCGACAGCAGCACGTCGACCACCCGCATCAGCGCCTCGTCGACCCAGCGGCCGACGAACCCGGCGAGCAGCCCCAGCAGCCCGCCGACGACGAGCGCCACCGCCACCGCGATCACGGTGGCCTGCAGGGACAGCGAGGCCCCGTGCACCACCCGGGTGTAGACGTCCCGGCCCAGGTAGTCCGTGCCGAACAGGTGCGCGCCGCTCGGCGGGCGCAGCTTCTCGGCGACGACGCCGACGTTCGGGTCCCCCGGCGCCAGCACACCCGGCGCGAACGCCGCCACCAGCACGAGAAGCACCACGAGGGAGGCGACGACGAGGCCGGGCCGGTGCCCGAGGAAGCGCAGCAGGCGCTGCAGGCGCTCTCGCCGGGTCGGCGGGGTGGGCAGCGCGACGGACGACCCGGGCGCGGTGCCGGACGAGTCGGGAGGGCCCTCCCGGATCAGCAGCTCGGTCACGATGTCGCGGGCACCCCCTTGGCGATCCTCGGGTCGAGGACCGGGTAGATCAGGTCGACCAGCAGGTTCACGCCGACGAAGACCAGCGAGGCGAACAGCACGATGCCCTGCACCAGCGGGATGTCCTGCACGCCGACCGCCTGCACGGTGAGCCGGCCGAGACCGGGCCGGGTGAACACCGTCTCGACGACCACGGTGCCGGCCAGCAGGTTCCCGGCGACGTAGCCGAGCACCGTCAGGGCCGGGATGGCCGCGTTCTGCAGGGCGTGCCGCAGGTGGATCGCCGCCCGCCCGACTCCCTTGGCCCGTGCCGTCTGGACGTACGGCTCGTCGAGCACCGTGGTCAGGCTCTTGGCCAGCACCTGCGCGAGCAGCGCCCCCATCGGCAACCCGAGCGTGAGCGACGGCAGCACGAGCGCCGAGAAGCCCGACGCCCCGACCGACGGGAGCCAGTGCAGGCCGAACGCGAAGACCTGCACCAGCATCAGGCCCACCCAGAACACCGGCAGCGACACCGCGAGCGACGGCAGCGCCATCAGCAGCTGCCGCAGCCAGCGCTGCGAGGTGTACGTGGCGGCGATCGCGAGGCCGCCGCCGAGCACGACCGCCACCAGCAGCCCGCCGAGCGCGATCTGCACGGTCGGCGGCAGCGCCTCGAGGATGGCCCCCCGGACGTCCTGCCCGTTCTGGATCGAGGCACCGAGGTCGCCGTGCAGTGCCGCCCACAGCCGGGTGCCGTACTGCACGACCAGCGGCTTGTCGAAGCCGTACCGCGCCTTGAGGGCCTCGATCTGCTCCGGGGTCAGCGGTTCGCCGTCGAGCCCGCCGCCGGCCATGGTGGTGACGGGGTCACCGGGCAGCAGGTAGAGCACGACGAAGCTCACCGTGTAGGCCGCCCACAGGACCGCGACCGCGGTCCCGAGGCGCCGGAGCAGGTAGCGGGGCAGGGTGCCGGGTGCGCTCATCTACTGCGCCCCGTCGTTCTTCCAGGCGTCGTGGAGCTGGATACGGGAGGAGGCGTCGAAGGACACGCCGTGCACGGTCGGCGCGACCGCGAGCACCGTCGTGAGCTCGGCGACCGGCACGTAGAAGCGCTGGGCGAGGAGCTCCTGCTGGGCCTGCGCGACGATCTGCGTGCGCTTCGCCGGGTCCGGCTCGGCGGCCTGCTGCTGCAGCAGCGGCTCCAGCGGGCTCTGCGGCACCCGGTAGTAGTTCGCGCCGGCCGTGGAGAAGGAGCTGCGCAGGATGTCCGGGTCGGCGCGGGTCAGGTTGCCCCAGATCGCGACGAAGTCGCCCGAGGACTGGATCGTCGGGAACTGCGCGATCGGGAACTCCTGGACCTGCAGGTCGATCCCGGCCGCCCTGGCCTGCTGCTGGATCAGCTCGAGGGTCGGCCTGTTGGTGCCCGCGTTGTTGGCGAAGGACAGCGGGAAGCTCAGCCGCTGCCCGTCCTTGACCCGGATGCCGTCCGGGCCCGGGGCCCAGCCCGCCGCGTCGAGCGTGGACCTCGCCTTCTCCAGGTCGAACCCGAGGTCGGCCGACTCGTCCGCGTACGACGGTGTGGTGGAGGCCAGCACGCTCGTCGCGGGCCTGGTCTGCGAGGTGTAGACCGCCCCGACGACCTCCGGCCGGTCGATCGCCAGCGACAGGGCCTGCCGCACGGCCGGGTCGGAGACGATCGGCTTGCCGAGGTTGAAGCCGATGCCGAACGTGATGCCCGGGTTGGGCCGGGCCAGCAGCTGCGCCCCGGCCCCGGTCAGCGGCGCCTCGTCCTGCTGGCCGATGCTGCCGATCGCGTCGACCTCGCCGGACTGCAGGCTGCCGGTCCGCACACCGGACTCGGGCACGATCCGGAACTCGACGGTGTCCAGGTAGGCCTCGCCCTGGTGGGCGAAGAGCGCCGAACCCCAGTTGTAGCCGGGCCGCTTGGCCAGGGTGAGCGAGGCGTTCTTCACGTAGTTCTCCACGGTGAACGGGCCGGAGCCGATCACCGAGGCGCAGCGCTCGTCGTCGGACTTCGCGACGGTCGCCGGGGACAGGATGCCCAGGCTGTGGGTCGAGGTGCCCTGCAGGAACTGCACGTTGGGCTGGTTGAAGGTCACGGTGAACTGCGTCGGGCTCGTGACGGTCGTGCCCTGGTAGCCGGCGAGGTAGCCCTTGGGGAGGGTACCGCGGGCGCCGATCTGCGGGACCCGGTCGAAGTTGGCCTTGACCGCGTTCGCGTCGAGCGGGGTGCCGTCGGAGAAGGTCACCCCGTCGCGCAGGGTGAAGGTGTAGCTCTTCGCGTCGGGCGAGGTCTGCCAGGAGGTCGCGAGCCAGGGCTCGAGCTCCCCGGTCCGGGGGTCCTGGTCGGTGAGCGAGTCGACGACCTGGCGCAGTGAGTAGATCGTGTCGTTGCTGGCGACCTGCTGCGGGTCGACGCAGCCCTGGTCGCTGGACACGGCGAAGCGCAGCGTGCCGCCGGCCTGCGGCGGGCCGGCGTCGGCGCCGGAGGCGGGGCCGCTCGCGTCGCCGCACGCGGCCAGCACGACGGCGGCGGCGGAGAGCAGTGCGGGCAGGAGCAGCCCGCGAGGTCTGACGGTCATGGGAGTCCTTCGGGGAGGGCCCCGGGCCGGCGGGCGTGCAGGCCCGGGGTGCGTGGGAGCGGAGGGCTCAGGAGGCGGTGCGGGCGGTGGTGCGGTCGGCCGACGGCTCGCCGAGGCCGGCGGGTGGGCGCAGGCCGAGGTTCTCGCGCAGCGTGGAGCCGGTGTAGCGGTCGCGCAGGACGCCGCGGTCGCGCAGCAGCGGGACCACCTTCTCCACGACCTCGTCGAGGCCGGCGGGGCTGACGTACGAGCCGAGGATGAAGCCGTCGACCGCGTCGTCCTGCACGTACCGGTCGATCTCGGCGGCGACCTGCACGGGTGTGCCGACGAACACGGCCCTGTCGAACTCATGCGTGACGACCTCGCGCAGCGACCAGCCGTGCCGCCGGCCGAGCGCGCGCCAGGCCTCGGCCGTGGCGCGCGCGTCCTGGGTCAGCGGGGCGCGCCCGCGGATCCACTTCGGCGCCTCGGGCGTGGGCTCCAGCTCGGGGACGGGGCCGTCCGGGTCGACCTGCGAGAGGTCGCGGTTCCACACCATCTCGGCCAGCACGATCGCGGTGAACGGGTCGACCTGCCGGCTGCGGACGTCCCGGTGCCGGTCGCGGGCCTCGGCCTCGGTGTCGCCCAGGATCACCGACGCCGACGGCAGGATCTTGACCTGGTCGGGGGCCCGGCCGAACTTCGCCACCCGCGCCTTGACGTCGGCGTAGAAGGCCCTGGCCTCGTCGAACTTCTGGTAGCGGGAGAAGATCGCGTCGGAGCGCGAGGCCGCGAAGTCCCGGCCGGCCGGCGACTCCCCCGCCTGCAGCACCACCGGATGGCCCTGCGGGCTGCGCGGGGTGCTGAAGCGCCCGGCGATGTCGAACTGGGCGCCGCGGAAGGCGAAGTCGCCCACGTGCCCGTCACGCAGGAACCGCCCGCTCGCCGGGTCGGCGACGACGGCGTCGGAGCCCCAGGAGTCCCACAGCGCCCGGACGGCGTCGAGGGTCTCCCCCGCGCGCTCGTACCGCTGCGAATGCTGCAGGAACCCGCCGCGCCGGAAGTTCTCCCCCGTGTCGGCGTCGGAGCTGGTCACGACGTTCCACGCGGCCCGCCCGCCGGACAGGATGTCCAGCGTCGCGAACCTGCGGGCCAGCTCGTAGGGCTCGTTGAAGGTCGCGTTGATCGTGCCGGTGAGCCCGATGTGCTCGGTCACCGCGGCCAGCGAGGCCAGGACCGTGAAGGTGTCCGGCCGTCCGACGACGTCCTGGTCGAAGACCTGCCCGCCGCGGGTGCGCAGCCGCAGCCCCTCGGCGAGGAACAGCAGGTCGAACGTGCCGCGCTCGGCGGTGCGGGCCCAGTGCTCGAAGGACGCGAAGTCGATGTGGCTGCCCGACGCCGGGTCGCTCCACACGGTGTCGTGGTTGACGCCCGGGAAGTAGGCGCCGAGGATCACCTGCCTCTTCCCGCGCGGCGTCGATGGTTCGCTCGCACGCTCGCTCACGCCGCCACCCCCGCGTACCGGCTGGCCGGGCGTTCCAGGCCGAACCGCTCGCGCAGCGTCCCGGGCTCGTAGGCGGTGCGGAACAGGCCCCGCTCCTGCAGCTCCGGTACGAGCCCGTCAACGATCGCGTCGAGGTCGGTGGGCAGGACCGCCGGCCGCAGCCGGAACCCGTCGACCCCTTCGTCCCGCCAGGACTCGAGCAGGTCGGCGAGCGCGGTCGGGGTGCCGGCCAGCATTGCGGCGTCGGAGCGCAGCGGGCTCCGCTCCTCCAGCCGGCGCAGGCGGGCGTGCGCCGCGTCCGCGTCGGCGTCGAGGACCACGACGAGGTCGGCGAGCACGCGCAACGCCGGCTGCGTACGCCCGACCGTGTGCTGTGCGGCGCGGATCTCGCCGAGGATCGCGGGGATGTCGGCGGCGCCCTGCGGGGTGGTGAACACGACGTCCGCGGCGCGGGCGGCCAGCTCGTACGCGGCCCGGGCGTGGGCGAGCGCGACGACCAGCGGCTGGCCCTGCGGCGGTCGCGGCACGATGGCCGGCCCGCGCACCGAGAAGAAGCGCCCCGCGAAGTCGATCGTGTGCACCTTGTCCCGGTCGAGGAACCGGTTCGTGGCGGCGTCGCGGATCTCGGCGCCGTCCTCCCAGCTGTCCCACAACCGCCGCACGACCTCGACGGCGTCGGCCGCCTCGTCGAACAGCTCCTGGACGGCGGCGGCGGTCTCCGGGGTGCCGAGCGTCTCGCGGCGGATCTCCGGCAGGGTGCGCCGGCCGAAGTGCCGCGCCTCGTCGGCGCGGGCCGAGGTCTGCACCCGCCACCCGGCCCGGCCGCGGCTGTCGTGGTCGAGCGTGGAGATCGCCGAGGCGACGTGGAAGGGCTCGGTGTGCGTGGTGGTGACGGTCGGGACGAGCCCGACGTGGCGGGTCAGCGGCGCGACGAACGCGGCGACCAGCTCGGCGTCGAGCCGCCCGCGGACCTGGTCGGTGCGGCGGTCGGACGCGCCGAGGTGATCACCGGACTGCAGGCCGAGGCCGTCCTCGATCGTGACGAGGTCGAGCAGGCCGCGCTCGGCGGCGCGGGCCAGGGCGGCCCAGTAGCGGGCGGTGAAGAGCAGATCGGGGCGGGCACCGGGCTCGCGCCAGGCGGCGGGGTGCCAGCCGGCGCCGTCGAGCGCGACGGCGAGGTGGATGGGGGCCATGAGGGCACACCTCTCCTGCGGGAGGGGGAACGGGGATCGGGTCCTCGTCAGCCCCGACAGCCGGCGCTGGCCGTGCGCAGGAGATCCACGTGGCGCCGCCGCACCCCGAGAAACATGACTCCTCCATCGCTCCCGGCCTTAGCACCCGCACCCGTCGAGCGGGGGGTTGCTGCGGCGTCGTCGAGCCAGGTCTCTCGGCCGCTCTGGATGGTGTGGCCCCGTGGGGCCGGGCTTCACTCTACGGATCCGGAGGGCGCTCCCGTCAATCCTCCGGGTGAGGAGTGTGATCGAGGCCGCGTGGGATTGTCCGGACAGGACGGGGCCACCGTCCATCAGGGAGAACACCGCGGCCGGACAGCCTGCCGAGGTCCGGACGATTCACCGTCGGCGGCCGCCTCGCCGGCGGTCGGCGCGCAGCCGCCGCAGCATCGGCAACGCGCTGAACGAGGTTCCCCCGGCCGCCACGAGCCCGACGCCCAGGTCGACCGAGATCCGCCCCTCGCGCTCCCAGTAGACGTCCTTCAGGTCCAGCAGCAGGGCGAACTCGTCGACGATCAGCGCCAGGCCACTGCCGTAGGCCAGCGCGACCAGGGGATGGCGCCGGGTCCTGTCGGTGCCGCGCACCGCGACCGCGCCCACCCCCGCCAGCAGGCCGATCCCCCAGAGGTAGTGGTGCAGGTGTGCACCCCCGACCGACACGTTCCGGAACGGGCCGCCGCCACGCCGGATGCTGTGGGTGATGCCACGGACCCCCGCGAAGGTCGCGGTGAAGCCCGTCCAGGACCACAGGACCGCCCGTTCCCGTGGCCCGAGCCCCTCGCGGTAGGCCGCGCGGACGTCGGACGGTGTCGGGACGGCCGGCACCGTCGCCTGCGGCTCCGAGGCAGATGACATGCGCCGAGAATGGCCCATCGGCCCGTCGCTCACCCACGAGAGGGGGTTTCCGACTGGACGACCGGGCGGTGACGACGGTCGGAAGTGCCCTTGTCCCGACGCCCGGGGAGCTGTTGGGATGCGCGGATGGCGAAGGACGGCACGTCCGGACGAGGAACGCTGGTCCTGGTCGCGATGACGCTGGCCAACGCGATGATCCTCATCGACCAGACCGCCGTCCCGCTGGCCCTGCCCGACATCGCCCACGATCTCGGGGTCGGTTCGCAGTCGGTGCAGTGGGTGCTCAACGCGAGCCTCCTGCCCCTGGCCGGCCTGACGATCCTCGGGGGACGGCTGGGCGACCTGCTCGGCAGGCGCAAGGTCTTCGTGACCGGATCGGTCCTGTTCGCGGGCGCCTCGGCGCTGGGCGGCCTGGCGCCCTCGTTCGAGGTGCTGCTCGCCGCCCGGATCCTGCAGGGCGCCGGGGGCGCGCTGATGCTGCCCACGACGGTGGCCATCGTCAGCTCGGCCTTCTCCCGCGACGCGGCCGGCCGGGCCCTCGGCACGATGGGCGGGATCGCCGCCGTGGCCGGTGCGCTGGGACCCACCATCGGCGGCGTGCTGACCTCGACCCTCAGCTGGCGTGCGGTGCTCCTGATCAACGTTCCGCTCCTCGTGGTCACGCTGGTCTGCACGGTGCGCGCCGTGCCCGCCGACGCGCGGTCGACGGGTCGCCCCCACATCGATCTCAGCGGCGCGGTCACGGCCGGCGTCGGGCTGGTTGCCCTGGTGTTCGGGCTCGGGCAGACCACGGCGTGGGGCTGGAGCTCGCCGGGGGTGATCGTCTCGCTGGTCGTCTGCGTCGTGGCGTTCACCGCGTTCGTGCTGCGCGAACGGCGGGCCCACGACCCGCTGATGAACTTCGCCCTGCTGCGCCGGAGCCGCAACTACCTCGGCGCCACGATCAGCCAGGGCCTGGCCGGCATGGCCGAGATGGGCCTCGGGCTGATCTTCCCGTTGCTGCTCATCCTCAATCTCGGGATGGACCCCGCGGTCGCGGGCCTGGCCCTGATCCCCACCACCGTGCCCATGGTGGTCCTCGCCCCCCTGGTCGGGCGCTGGTACGACCGGTCCGGCGGGCGGCCGCCCCTCGTCGTCGGGTTCGGTTGCCTCGCCCTCGCCGGCGTCCTGCTGGCACTGGGCGCCGGGGCGCGCGGCTACCCCTGGTTGCTGCCGGGCCTGCTGGTCTACGGCGTCGGCCTCGCGATCGTCCTCACCGTCAACGACCCCGTCAGCATCGACACGGTCCCGGAACGGGACCACGGCCAGGCGTCGGGCGTGTCGGCCACCGCGGAACAGGGCGGCGGCGCGATCGGCATCGCCCTGCTCTACGCCGTGTTCCACGGCGTCTACCTCTCGCGGCTGCACGCCGACGTCGCGGACCGGGACCTCCCGCCGCTCGACGACCAGACCGGCCCCCTGCTGCGCGACGCGCTGAACGCCGCCGAGCAGTTCGGACTGCATCCCGACACCTTCGACCCCCGGGTCGCCCGGTACCTCGGCTCCGCCCGGGTCGCGTCCGACTTCGGCTACTCCGTCACGTTCCTCGTCACCACCGTCCTCGCCCTGATCGGGCTGGTGGCCACGGCCGTCCTGGTCCGCAAGCCGGGACAGCCCGCGGTCGCGGCGACCGAGAGCGAGACCTCCGCCCCGTGAGCATCGCCGCGCGGCGCCGGCGGCCGAGCTCGGCGAGCGGCGCGAGCCCGGTGGCGCCGAGGTCGTGGCCCCGGTTGCACGGTTGCCGGTGACGGCGGCTTCAGGTCCCGTCGCCCGGCCGGAATCCCGTCGGCCAGCCCGGCAGGTCCTCCTCCTTCTGCACGCCCGCCGCGTTCAGGAACCCGGCCGCCATCCGGTAGAAGCCGACGAGCACGACCAGCTCCACGAGCTGGGTCTCGGTGAACCGGCCGGCCAGCTCGGCCCAGGTCGCGTCGGAGAGGTCGGTGTGGTCCAGCACCTCGTCGGCGGCCCGCAGGAGCACCGCGTCGGCGGGCGGCCACGGCGCGTCGGGATCCGTGACCCGGACGATCTCCTCGTCGGCCAACCCGGCCCGCCGGCCGATCAGGACGTGCTGCGCCCATTCGTACTCGCAGCCGCTGCGCCAGGCCACGCGCAGGACCACGAGCTCGCGCTCCCGCGCGGGCAGGTCGCCCCGGGTGAGGAAGAACCCGCCGAGCACGTTGAACCGCTTCATCATCCGCGGGTGCCGGGCCATCGTCCGGAAGATCGCCAAGGGCACGCCCCGGTCGTCGCCGAGGGTCTTGGCCAGCATCTCCGCGACCTCGGGCTCCGGGTCCCCGACCGGGGCGACGCGCGGGTCGGCGGCGTGCGGGAACGGCATCAGCCCACCACCTTCGCCTCGCGCAACGCGGCGATGGCCGCGTCGTCGAGCCCGAGCCGGTCGCGCAGCACCTCGTCGGTGTGCTCGCCCAGCCCGGGCAGCGCCGCCGGCTCCTGTCCGACGAGCGAGCTCGCCACCTTGATCGGGTTGCCGACCGTGCGGATGGTGCCGAGCTCCCGGTTCGCGGTCTCCTGGCGCATCTGCCGGGCGGCGACCTGCGGATCGTCGAGCAGGTCGTCCGTCGTGTTGACCGGCGCGGAGGGGACCCGGTGCCCCTGCAGGTCCGCCACCGCCTCGGCCCTTGTGCGGGCTCGGGCCCACTCCTCCACCGCCGGCCGGACGAGCCGCTCGTGCGCCTTCGACCGCTGGTGACCGGTGGTGAGCTCGGGGTGCCCGGCGAGGTCGGGCCGCCCGATGCACTCGCAGAGCGCCGCCCACTCGCGGCCGTTGAGCACGGCGATGATCACGTACCCGTCGCTCGTCGCGAACGGGCCCCAGGGCGACTGCAAGGCGTACTGCCCGCGCCCCATCGCCTCGCCGACGTGCTCCTTGTAGGCCATGGGCAGGTCGTTCATCAGCAGCGACGCGTCGAACATGCCGATGTCGACCCGGGTGCCCTCCCCGGTGCGGTCGCGGTCGCGCAGCGCGACGAGGGTGCCGGCGAAGGCGCAGGTGCCGGAGAAGATGTCCGACATCGCGAAGCCCATCCACGCCGGAGGGCGGTCCTTCTCCCCCGCCAGGTGGGTCAGGCCGGCCATCGCCTCGGCGATGATCGCGTAGGCCGGCAGGTCGCGGTACGGGCTGGGCAGCACGTCGTCGTGCCCGAACCCGCTGATCGACGTGTAGACCAGGCGCGGGTTCAGCGCGTGCAGCCGCTCCCAGCCGAAGCCGAGCCGGGCCAGCACGCCGGGGCGGAAGTTCTCGACCAGCACGTCCGCCTGGACCACGAGGTCGGCGAGGATCTGCGCGCCGCGCTCGGACTTGAGGTCCAGCTCGACGCTCTTCTTGCCGCGGGTGAAGCGCAGGATGTTCAGGTTGGTCGAGCCGCCGGGACCGTGCAGCTCGTAGCCCGCCTTGCGGTAGGTCTCCCCGCCGACCGGCTCGATTTTGATCACGTCCGCGCCGAAGTCGGCCAGCATCATGCTGGTGACGGCCCCGCTCACGATCTGCGTCAGGTCGACGACGGTCACGCCGTCCAGTGCGCGAGGCGCCACCTGGTCTCCCGTCCGCTCTCACACTCACACAGTGAGAGCTACTCTTGCTGGTTGGCACAACCGTAGGAACGCCGCCGGAGCGCGTCAAGCCCGTGCGGGCCAGTAGGCTCGCGCCGTCAGGAGGGAGTCCGGGTGCGGTCGATGCAACGCGTGGTCGCGATCCTCGAGGGCGTGGCCACCGCCCGCGGGCCGGCCACCGCGGGCCGGGTCAGCACCGAGATCGGGTTGTCGCTGTCCACCGTCTCGCGGATCATGCGCGAGCTGGCCGAGGAGCAGATGCTCGACCGGCTGGACGACGGCTCCTACGTCCTGGGCCCGCGGGTGTTCCGGCTGGTCCGGGACGCACGGGCGGGTGGCGACCCCATGGCCACCGTCCATCGCGTGCTCGCCGAGCTGCGGGACCGGACCGGCGAGACGGCGTCGCTGAACGTGCGGCGGGACGACACCCGCGTCTGCATCGCCTCCGTCGACAGCCGGCACGAGCTGCGCCGGGTCGTGCCGGTGGGTGACACGATGCCGCTGGTCGGCACGGCCACCGGCGACGTGCTGATGGCCGAGCTGAGCGCCGCGGAGCAGACGGCCCTGATCGACCGGGCCCGCGACGCCGCCGGTTCGCGGGTGGACCTGCTGGCCCGGCTGCGCGAGACCGCCGAGCGGGGCTGGGCCGTCCAGGCGGACGGGCTGATCTCCGGGGTGACCGGCGTCGCGGTCCCCGTACGGTCCGGCGGGGCGGTGGTCGCGGCCCTCACGCTGTCCGGGCCGACCACCCGGATGTCGCCGGAGATCGTGGAGAAGTGCCTGCCGGACCTCGAGGACGCGGCCCGTCGGATCGCGCCCTGGGTGCGCGGGCCGGGCTGATCCGGCCATCGGGCCGATCCGGTCAGCGGGCCGCGAGCTCCCGCGCCGCGGCCAGGGTGCGCCGGGCGCCCTCGGCCGCGCGGGCGGCGGCTTCCTCGAGCGGCCGGGCGTTGTGCTCGCGGGACAGTGCTTCAACGGCGATCGGCACGTCGATCCCCAGGCCGGCGAGCCCCGCCAGCCACGCCGGTAGGTCGATCGCCCCCTCGCCCGGGACCAGCCGGAACTCCAGCGCGTCCTCGGCCGGGTCCGGCCGCGGTTCCGCGAGCATGTCGTTGAGCTGCAGCGAGACCACCAGGCCGGCCACCGGCGTCAGGTCCGCGAGGGTCACCCCGGCGCGGTGGACGTGGTAGGCGTCGAGCACGATCCCGGCGTTCGGCGCGCCGGCGGCCCGCACGAGCGCAGCCGCCTCGGCCGGTGTCGAGACCGGCGAGTTCGCCCGGGCCTCGAACCCGACGGTCAGCCCGTGCTCGGCGGCGCGGGCGCAGAGCCCGGCGAACCGCTCGGCGAGCAGGTCCGCCGGACCATCCTCGACCACCTGGATCGTGGTGACCTGCCGGGCGTCGAGGGCGTCCGCGAGCGCGAACACCGCCTCCTCGTCGCCGCGCCCGCCGGAGTCCCAGCCCCGCAGCGGCTCGAGCTCGGGAACGGCGAGACCGCCCGTCGCCCCGACGACGGCCGGGATCCCCGCCGCCGCCTCGGCCGGCGCGAGCGCGAGCCCGGTGAAGCCGGCGGCCGCCGCGGCCTCCGCCCGGGCGGCCAGGGAGTGGCGGGGCGGCAGGCTGAGGTGCGCCCCGGTGAGCGTGTAGTAGCTGGCGACGAGGTCCGTGCGGTCGAGGAGGCCCACGTCAGCCCTCCCGCCGGGCGGGGACCAGGCACATGCCGTGCGACCCGCCGAACCCCGGGCCGATGTTGTTGTCCAACGTGGCGGTGACCTCGTAGGTGCCGAGATCGATCACGCTCACGGAGCCGGTCTTGAGGTTCGCCGTGAAGGCGGTGCGTCCGTCGGCGGAGAAGCGGGTGGTGAAGGGCAGTTCGTCGACCTCGATCGAGGCCAGCACCTCCAGCCGCTCCGGATCGACGACGTGCACCCGGCCGCGGACCGACCCGCCGGGTGCCGCGCCCGGCTCGGGGAAGCGGAACTCGGTGACCAGGACCCGCCCGTCGGGCGCGACCCGCAGGGCGGACAGGTATTCGTCGAACTCCAGCCGGCCGACGACCGCGTCCGTGACGACGTCGATCTTCACCAGCCCGGGCACGGGCGTGCCGGGCGGCGGGACCGCCTTGTTCAGCTGCCCCTGTGCCACGTCGACGACCAGGCTCATCATCGGCGTGGCGGCGAACACGAACCGCCCGTCAGGCGCGCAGTCGATCTCCTCCGCGCCGGACGGGGCGGCGATCGTGCCGATCTGCCGGCGCGCCCGGAGGTCGACGACCGACAGCACCGGCGCCTCCTTGTGGGCCACGTAGGCCTTGGTGCCGTCGGGCGTCAGACACATCCAGTGCGCATTGGGCGCCTCGAGCGGGATGTTCCCGACCACCTGCCGGGTGGCCGCGTCGACCACCACGATCCCGTTGCGCCCGTCGCCCGCCTCCACCCCGGTGTAGATCAGGTCGGCGGCGGGGTCGTACTCCACGTCGTGCGGCGCCTGGTAGGGACCGACGTCGATCACGTCGACGACCTTCCGGGCGTCGGCGTCGATCACGCTGATCTCGTGCGCCTTCGGCTTGCCCTCGCCGTAGGCCCCCGCGCGGTAGGTGTGCGCGAGGTAGGCGAGCCGGCGCCCGCCGTCCCACGCCATCTCGTGCGGCTGTGCGATCAGGTCCGGCACCGTGTCGAGCTTCTCCAACGTGGTCGCGTCGAAGAAGTCCAGCTTCTGCCCGAACTGGCTGGCCACCAGCAGCACGTCCCCTGCGGTCATCGCGCCGCCCCGATCGGGTGGTGGGCGGTCGGCGGGCACACGAACATGGCGGTCGTCCTCGATCCGTCGGGCGGCGGTGCGCGCCCGATCATTCACCCCCGGCCCTGCGACGTCCAGACCCGAACCACCTTCAGATCTCACGTGATGGTTGTTACGCTCACGCAGCGGTCCATGATCGAGGTTGAGCGACAGGCCGGCACCGAGAACGGCCTCGAGGAGGAACAGGCGTGCCCGGAAGCCAGCCCAAGCAGATCCGCTTCAACGCCCTGGAACAGGGCAACCCGAGCTTCCAGTCCTTCGGGCTCTGGGCGCACCCGCGGGACAAGGCCGTGGACTACACCTCGATCCGGTACTGGGCGGAGTACGCGCAGCTGCTCGAGCGCGGCCTGTTCGACAACCTCTTCATCGCGGACGTCTACGGCATGCCCGACGTCTACGAGGGCAGCAAGGACGGCGCCCTGCGGAACGGCTGCCAGTCCCCCAGCGTCGACCCGGCGGTCCTGCTCCCCGCGATGGCCGCGGTGACCGAGAACCTCTGCTTCACCATGACCGGCAGCTGCACCTACGAGCAGCCGTACCAGTTCGCCCGCCGGATCTCGACGCTGGACCACCTGCTCGAGGGCCGGCTCGGTTGGAACATCGTCACCAGCTACCTGGCCAGCGGCGCCCGGGCGATGGGCCTGGACGGGCTGATCGCCCACGACAAGCGCTACGACATGGCGGACGAGTTCTGCGAGGCCGTCTACCGGCTGTGGGAGCAGAGCTGGGCGGACGGATCACTGGTCAAGGACAAGACGACCCGCATCTACGCCGACCCGTCCAAGGTCGAGGAGATCGTCTTCGAGGGCGAGTTCCACCGCTTCCGCGCCGTGCACGCGGTGGAGCCCTCCCCGCAGCGCACCCCGGTGCTGTTCCAGGCGGGCGGGTCCGAGCGCGGCCGCCGCTTCGCGGGCACCCACGCCGAGGGCATCTACCTCAACGGCACCACCACGGAGATCGTCCGGGACAAGATCGCGACGATGACCAAGGAGCTGGAGGCCGTCGGCCGCTCGCGGGAGTCGGCAAAGTTCTTCGCCGGGGTGTCGATCTTCGTGGACGAGACCGAGGAGCTCGCCCGCGCCCGGTACAACGACTACCTGCAGTACACGAGCTTCGAGGGACTCATCGCCACGATGTCCGGGATCATGGGCATCGACCTCTCGAACTACCCGGTGGACCAGCCCATCGAGTACGAGGAGAACGACGCCAATCGCTCGGCCCTGGAGATGTTCACCCGGGGCAACAAGTGGACGCTACGCCAGGTGCTGGAGGAGAAGGCGCTCTGCGGCACCAACATGGCGCTGGTCGGCAGCCCGGAACAGATCGCGGACGAGCTGATCCGCTGGATGGACGAGACCGACCTCGACGGCTTCAACGTGGCCCGGATCGTGGCGCACGAGACGTTCGAGAACGTCATCGACATGGTCATCCCGATCCTGCAGGACCGGGGCCGCTACAAGACGGAGTACGCCCCCGGGACCTTCCGGGAGAAACTCTTCGGCACCGACCGGATCCCGGAGACGCACCTCGCGGGCACCTTCCGCCGCTGAAGGGCTCGGCGGTTGTGAGCCGGACCACGGGAAGATCCCCTGGAGGCGCGGCGGCCCGGGCCCGCAGACTGGAACGACCCGAAATCGGTGCACCGCTGCCCGGCTCCCGGAGCACGTCGGCGCACCTCGACGTGTCAGGAGTGCCCGTGCCGGTCGACCCGCCGACCGTCGAGGGCCTGCTGGGCGTCCGTCCCACCGGTCCGCACCGCTACGAGGCGCCCGGCCAGCAGGGGCTGATCGAGCGGGGCTTCGGCGGCGTCGTCGTCGGCCGCGCGCTGCGGGCCGCCGGGTCGTCCGTGGGGTCCGGCCGCCCGGTCCACTCGATCCACGGCCACTTCCTGCGCCCCGCCGACGCCGCCGCGCCCACCCGCTTCCAGGTCACGCCCGTGCGCGACGGGGCCACCGTCAGCCTCCGGCAGGTCGTCTCCGAGCAGCACGGCAAGGAGATCTTCCTGCTCACCGCCTCCTTCGAGGTGCCGCAGGAGGGCTGGGCGCACCAGGTGCCCCGGCTGGGCGCCGCCGCGACCGACCCGGCGGACCTCCCGACGCCGTTGGAGCAGGTCGCCGAGGCCGACGAGACGGTGCGCCGCTGGTGGACCCGCCTCGCCCGGCTGCACCCGGTCGACCTCCGCTTCGAGGGCGAGCCGCCGCGCTCCGCCGCCCACCGCGGAGAGCCGGCCCCGCCGCACCACCGCTTCTGGGTGCGCGCCCGCGAGCCCCTCCCCGCCGACCCGCTGCTCCACCACTGCGTGGTCGCGTACGCCTCGGACATGATGCTGCTCTCCACGGCGCTGGCCCCGCACGCGACGATGTTCGGGGCCCCGGAGGTCACCGCGGCCAGCCTCGACCACGCCGTCTGGTTCCACGGCGCCGTCCGCGCCGACGAGTGGCTCTGCTACGAGCAGGAGAGCAGCTGGGCGGCGGACGGCCGCGCCCTCTGTCACGGGCGGTTCTTCGAGCGGTCGGGTCGGCTCGTCGCCACCGTGGCGCAGGAGGCGATGGTCCGGCGCCGCGCCGGCTGACGCGGGCAGGGCGGTCCCGCACCGCGCCGGGACAGGGCAGGATGCGCCCATGACCGACCGCCCGGCCGTCGCGCCCGCCATGCGGCACCGCAGCATGCGCGACCACAACCTGGGCGTGGTGCTGGGCGAGGTGGCGAGGCGGGGCACGGTCAGCCGGGCCGGGCTCGCGGTGGCGACCGGGTTGACCAAGTCCACGGTGTCGTCCCTGGTCGGCGAGCTGGTGGCGGCGCGCCTGCTGGTGGCCGAGGGCCGCACCGGCGAGGGCGAGCGCGGCCGGCCGGGCATCGGCCTGGCACTCGACGACGGGTACGTCGCCGGGCTCGGCTGCGAGATCGGGGCGCGGCGGCTCGCCGTGGCGGTCGTCGACCTGCGCGGGCGCACCCGGGTGCGGCTGGAGCGAGTGGGCAGCAACCGACGTCCGCCCGCCGCGGTGTTCGGCGAGCTGGCGGCGTTGGCCGAGGCGGCCGAGCGGCGGGCGGAGGCCGCGGGGCTCACCCTCGTCGGCGCCGGGCTCGCGATCCCGGGCCTGCTCGACCACGCCGCCGCCGACCGCCGCTGTGTCGTCGCCGCGCCGAACCTGGGCTGGCGGGACGTCCCGCTCGACCCGTACCTCGCCGACCTCCCGCCGCGGACGGGGCTGCCGATGGGGGTGGACAACGAGGCCAACCTCGCCGCGCTGGGTGAGCTGCGGCTCGGCGCCGGGCGCGTGCACCCCTCCTTCCTCGTGGTCACGGGCGAGGTGGGCATCGGCGCGGGGCTGGTCGTCGGGTCCGGGCTGTACAGCGGCGCCGACGGGTTCGCCGGCGAGCTGGGGCACGTGGTCGTCGTACCCGGCGGGGCACCCTGCGCCTGCGGCGGGCGGGGCTGCCTGGAGACGGTCGCCGGGCTGCCCGCCCTGCTCCGCGCCGCCGGCCTCGACCCCGACGGCGGCCTCGCGCCGCTGCTCGACGCCCTGGACCGGCCCGGCGGCGACGCGGCCGCCGACGCCGCCCGCGCCGCCGTCGACGAGGCCGCAGCGGGGCTCGCACTCGCCCTCACCGCCGCGGTGCACCTGCTCGCGCCCGGGCTGATCGTGCTCGGCGGGACGCTCGCCGCCCTCGGCCCGGTCCTGGTCCCGCGGCTCGAAGCCGCCCTCGCCGCACAGGTCGGGGCACTGCGCGGCACCTCTCCCCCGGTCACCACCTCCGCGCTCGGGCCCGACGCGGCCGTCCTCGGCGCCGCGCTCGGCGTCGTCGACGCGGTGCTCGCCGACCCGGTCCGGATCATGCCCGCCTGATCTGCGCATCCCGCCGTGCTCGTCGGTATGCGGATGATCGAAGCGAGCGTGACGGTGTGGTCGTGTCGACGACCCTCCCGTCCCCCTCGGCGTGATCTTCACCGGGGTGACGCGGTGCGGCNGCGAGGGTGACGGTGCGGTCGGCGCGAGGGTGACGGTGCGGTCGGCGCGAGGGTGACGGTGCGGTCGTGTCGGCGACCGAGGTGTCACGCTCGGCGCGATCTTCGGGTCAGCGTGTCCGCACCTCCCACCGGTCAGGCCCGCAGCGCGACTCGCGGGAGCACAGAGCGTGACTCGCGGGAGCACAGAGCGCGACTCGCGGACGCGCGACCCCTTGCCCTGCCTCCACCACAGGGTCTAGCGTCCTTCTTTAGTTCGCGATCTGGACTAATGAAGGAGCGCCCGATGACCGCACCGACGCCGTCCCAGGCCGACCGCTTCTCCTTCGGCCTCTGGACCGTCGGGTGGCAGGGCCGGGACCCGTTCGGCGAGGCGACCCGCCCCGCCCTCGACGTCGTCGAGGCGGTGGAGCGGCTGGCCGCGCTGGGCGCCTGGGGCCTGACCTTCCACGACGACGACCTGTTCGGCTTCGGCCCCGACGCGGGCACGCGGGACAAGCAGGTCACGCGGCTGCGCGAGGCGCTCGACGCCACCGGCATGGTCGTCCCGATGGTCACGACGAACCTGTTCACCCATCCCGTGTTCAAGGACGGCGGGTTCACCAGCAACGACCGCTCGGTGCGCCGGTTCGCGCTGCGCAAGGTGCTGCGCAACATCGAGCTCGCCGCCGAGCTCGGCGCGCGGACCTTCGTGCTGTGGGGCGGGCGCGAGGGCTCGGAGTACGACTCGGCCAAGGACGTCGCCGCCGCGCTCGACCGCTACCGCGAGGCGATGGACCTGCTGTGCGGCTTCGTCCTCGACCGCGGCCACGACATCCGGTTCGCGCTCGAGCCCAAGCCGAACGAGCCGCGCGGCGACATCCTGCTGCCGACGGTCGGGCACGCGCTGGCCTTCATCGAGAAGCTCGCGCACCCGGAACTGGTCGGCGTGAACCCCGAGGTCGGCCACGAGCAGATGGCCGGGCTGAACTACGTCCACGGCATCGCGCAGGCGCTGTGGGCGGGCAAGCTCTTCCACCTCGACCTCAACGGCCAGCGGGGCATCAAGTACGACCAGGACCTGGTCTTCGGCCACGGGGACCTGCTCAACGCGTTCGCCCTGGTCGACCTGCTGGAGCACGGCGGCCCCGGCGGCGGACCGGCCTACGACGGCCCCCGGCACTTCGACTACAAGCCCTCGCGGACCGAGAGCTACACCGGCGTCTGGGACTCCGCGGCCGCCAACATGCGGGCCTACCTGCTGCTCAAGGAGCGGGCCGCGGCCTTCCGCGCCGACCCCGAGGTGCAGGAGGCGCTGGCGACGGCCGGGGTCCCCGAGCTGTCGACGCCGACCCTCGCCCCGGGCGAGGGGTACGCCGAACTGCTGGCCGACCGCGCGTCGTTCGAGGACTTCGACGCCGACGCCGCCGGGCGGCGCGGGTACGGGTTCGTCCGGCTGCACCAGCTCGCCGTCGAGCACCTCATGGGCGCCCGCTGATCCGTCCAGCCCCTGATCGGCCCGATCGGCGCTGATCAGCCGACCGGCACCGCACCGCGCGCCCGCCGCACGGCGTCGGCGGCGCGGCCGGTGACCTCGTCCCACCGGCCGGCGGCGAGCAGCTCCGGGTCGACCATCCAGCTGCCGCTGACGGCCGGGACGCTCGGCAGGGCGAGGTAGTCCGCCATGTTCTCCGGCTTGACCCCGCCGGAGGGCAGGAAGGACATGCCCGGGAAGGGCGCGGCCAGCGCGCGGATCCCGGCGGGCCCGCCGAGCAGGTTCGCCGGGAAGAACTTCACCGCGCCGATCCCGCGCTCCGCCGCGGCCATGAGGTCCGACGCGCCGGAGACCCCGGGCAGCGCGGGCACGCCGAGCGCGGCGGCGCGGTCCAGCACGGAGGCGGACAGCCCGGGGCTCACGACGAACCGGGCTCCGGCGTCCACGACCTCGTCGACGTGCCGCGGGACCAGCACCGACCCTGCGCCGACGTACATCTCGGGCAGGGCGGTCAGGGCGCGGATCCCGGCGAGGCCCGCCGCGGTCCGCAGGGTGATCTCGACGACGTCGACACCCCCGGCGAGCAGGGCCTCGCCGAGCGGCAGCGCCTGCCCCGGGTCGTCGAGCACGACGACGGGGAGGACCGGGCAGCGGGCGAGCAGGGTCACGGGCACTCCTGGAGTGGTGGTCAACGGACGACGTCGGCAGGCGGGTCGGCCTGCCGGGCGGCGAGTTCGGCGCGGGTGGGCAGCCCCTCCCAGTCCCCGGGGACCAGGCAGACCGCGCCGCCGGCGGCGTTGCCCAGCGCGAGGGCGGCCTCGACCGGCCGGCCCTCGACGAGCTCGGCGAGACAGCCGGCGACGAAGGCGTCGCCGGCGCGGTCGGCGTCGACCACCTCGACCGGCCGGGTCGGGACGTGGACCCGCGTGCCGTCGGCGACCGCGACGGCCCCGAGCGGGCCGAGCTTGACGACGGCGGTGGCGGGCCCGAGCTTGGCGAGGCGCGCGGCGAGGTCGGCGCCGACCTCGGCGTCGACCGGTGCCGGGTCCAGCCCCAGGACCAGCTCCGCCTCCTCGGGGCCGGCGAAGACCAGGTCACAGCCGGCGACGAGGTCGGCGAGAACCGCACGGGCCTCGGCGTCGGACCAGAGCGTGCGGCGGTGGTTGACGTCGAGCGAGACGGGCACGCCCGCCGCGTGCGCGGTCTCCACCGCCCGGGCGACCGCGGCCCGCGGCCCGGCGCCGAGGGCCGGGGTGATGCCGGTCAGGTGCAGCAACCGGGCGGCGGCGATCTCGTCCGCGACGGCGTCGACGTGCGCGGGCGCGAGCCGCGAGGCGGCGCTACCGCTGCGGTAGTACCGCACCCGGTGCGGCCGTCCGCCCCGCAGCTCCTTGAGCATCATCCCGGTCGGGGCCTCCGGGTCGGTGTCGGCGAGCACCCGCACCCCCTCCGCCCGGATCTCGCGGACCACGGCGCGGCCCAGGTCGTCGTCACCGACCCGGCTGATCCACGTCGCCTCGACGCCGAGCCGGGCCAGGCCGATGGCGACGTTGGACTCCGCCCCGCCGATGCCCACGGTCGTCGCGGAGCCGGCCACCAGCCGGCCCTGCGGGGTGAGCAGGGCCATGGTCTCGCCGAGGGTGACGACGCCGCTCACGCCGCCTGCCCGTCCAGCCGCAGCAGGACCTTGCTGCTGCCCGGGGCGGCCGCGACGGCGAGCGCCTCGGCCGCGTCGTCGATCCCGAACCGGTGGCTGACGACGGGGGCGACGACCAGCCCCGCGGCCATGGCCCGCAGCGCGTCGGAGATCTCCTCGACGAACCGGTACGAGCCGATCCAGGTGATCTCGCGGGTGACCAGGTCGCCGAGCGCGGCGGAGACCGCCGCACCGGGCAGGTTGCCGACCTGGACGAGGGTGCCGCCGCGGGCGGTGGCCCGCAGGACGGACCCGAGCGCGGCCGGCGCGCCGGAGGCCTCGAACACGATCTCGACGTCCTCGGGCAGGGTCGCGGTGGAGACGTCGACGGTCTCGTCGGCGCCCATCGCCCGGGCCACCGCCAGCGACCGCTCCGCGATGTCGGAGGCGATCACCGTGGCGGCCCCGGCGTGCTTCGCGGCCGCGACGACGAGCGCGCCGATCGGACCCGCGCCGTTGACCAGCACGGTCCGCCCGCGCAGGTCGCCGGCCCGCGACACGGCGTGCAGGGCGACCCCGAGCGGTTCGGCCAGCGCGCCGCTCGCGGTGTCGACGCCCTCGGGCAGCACCCGGATCTGGTCGGCCCGCACGGTCCGCAGGCCGCTGAAGCCGCCGTCGGTGTGCGGGTCGAAGGCCGCGGAGCCGAAGTACCGGACGCACGGGTGCAGGTTCGTCCGGCCGGCCAGGCGCTCGGGCATCCGCGGGTCCCCGACCGGCTCGGCGGGGTGCACCGTGACCGGCGTGCCGACCTCGAGGCCGGAGACCCCGGCGCCGA
This sequence comes from Pseudonocardia lutea, assembly GCF_042658055.1. Classification (NCBI taxonomy): domain Bacteria; kingdom Bacillati; phylum Actinomycetota; class Actinomycetes; order Pseudonocardiales; family Pseudonocardiaceae; genus Pseudonocardia; species Pseudonocardia lutea. The sequence goes on along the minus strand of NZ_JBHSQK010000071.1, from coordinate 23,490 downwards.
GGCCCGCGATCCGCCCGGCCACCTCGTGCCCGAGCACCAGCGGGTGGCGCAGGGTCGCGGTGCCGGAGGCGCCGTTCTTCCAGTAGGCGACGTCGGACCCGCAGATCCCGCCCCACTCCATCGCGACGAGGACCTCGCCCGCGCCGGGCATCGGGTCCGGGCGTTCGTCGACCCGCAGGTCGCCGGGCCCGTGGACGACCACGGCCCTCATGCGGCGTCCTCCAGCTCCACGAGGTCGCGGCCGCGGGTCTCGGGCGCGAGCAGCGTCGCGACGAGGGTGATCGCCGAGTAGACGACGAGCATCGCGGCGATCGGCCACCAGCTGCCGGTGACGGCGGTGAGGGTGGCCGCGAGCACCGGGCCGACGGCCGTGGCGAGGATGCCGCCGATCTCCTTGGCCAGCGCGAGCTGGGTGAACCGGGTGCGGGCGCCGAACAGCTCGGCCATGGTCACGCTCTCCATCGAGAACAGCCCCAGCACGCCGATGTTCAGCGCGAGGATCATGCCGAGCGTGATCGCGACGGTGCTGCCGCTCGCGATCAGCAGCATCGCCGGGAAGGCGACGACGATCGTCGCGACGGTGAGGCCGAGGTAGACCGGCCGGCGCCCGACCTTGTCGCCGAGCAGACCGACCAGCGGCACCGTGGCGAAGCCGATCAGCGAGCCGTAGACGATGGCGTCCGTGGGGATGGACCGGTCGACCAGCAGCGTGGTGGCGAGGTAGCCGACCAGGAAGGTCTGCACGAGACCGGAGTTGCCGGCCTGGCCGAAGCGCAGGCCCAGGGCGAGGAAGAACGCCTTGCCCTTGCGCTGCTTGAGGCCGGCCTCCAGCACGCCCTCGCGGGACGCCTCGCTCTTCGACAGGGCGACGCCGTCGACGACGTCGGCGCGCTCCTCGAAGACCGGGCTCTCCTTGAGGTTCCGGCGCAGCCACACCGCGAAGACCATCAGCGCGAAGCTGAGCAGGAACGGGATCCGCCAGCCCCAGGCCAGCAGCTGCTCGTCGCTGAGCACGGCGAGCAGGATCGCCCAGAGCCCGGAGGCGGCCAGGGTGCCGGAGTTGGTGCCGAGCGAGGTCAGCGAGGCGATGACGCCGCGGCGCCGCACCGGGGCGTACTCGGCGAGCATCACCGTGGCGCCCGCGATCTCGGCGCCGGCGCCGAAGCCCTGCAGCAGCCGCAACGCGACGAGCAGGATCGGGGCGAGGATGCCGATGGTCCCGTAGGTGGGCAGCGCGCCGATCAGGGTCGTCGAGACGCCCATCAGCAGGATGGTGCGGAAGAGGACCTTCTTGCGGCCGATCCGGTCGCCCATCCGCCCGAAGTAGATCGCGCCGGCGAGGCGGGCCACGTAGCCCACGCCGTAGGTCGCCATCGCGGCGATCAGGCCGATCGCCGGGCTCACGTCCGGGAAGAAGACCTTGTTGAACACGATCGCGGCCGCCAGCGAGTAGAGCTGGAAGTCCATGAACTCCATGGCGGTGCCCAGCCACCCGGACACCGCGGCCCTCGTGAGGTCGCGCGTCGTCCGGGTGGCCACGCCGGGGGGCTCCGTCCTGGTGCTGTCCGTCGTGCTGTCCGTCATCGTGAACTCCGTTGCTCAGTGACCGCCGGGTGGGGCAGGGCTTCGATCAGGGGTGCGGGGCCGGCTCGGCCGCGGCGCGTCAGAGTTCGACGCGCCCCGCGGCGAGGGCCGGCAGTCGGGTGGCGACGGCGCGGACCAGGCCGTCCGTCGCCGCGAGGTCGGGGGCGCCGATCGCGTCGAGCAGTCCCCGGACGGTCGCCTCGAGGCGGGCGGGGGAACCGGCACCGTGCCAGCGGGCGGCGAGGGCCTCGGCGGCCGGGTCGGTGGTGCCGAAGAGCTGACCGCCGCCGGGACCCGGGCGGGTGGCGTGCACCCACCCGGCCAGGGCCAGCTCCAGCACGGGGCTCTCGCCGGTCCCCCGGAGTCGCTCGCGCAGGACCGGGAGCCAGCGCTCCGGGACCTTGAGCGAGCCGTCCGACCCGATCTGCCGCAGCAGGTGCCGGATCCCCGGGTTGCGGAAGCGCTCGACCAGGTCCGCGGCGTACACGACCGGGTCCGGGCCGTCCGCGGGCAGGGTCGGCGCGACCTCGGCGGCCAGAGTGCGGACGAGGGTCTCGCCCCAGCCCGTCGCCATGGCGTCGGCGATCGTCGTGGCCCCCGCCGCGAGGCCGAGGTAGGCCAGCGCCGAGTGGGCGCCGTTGAGCAGCCGCAGCTTGGTGAGCTGGTAGGGCGCGACGTCCGGGACGAGCAGGGCGCCGTCGCGCTCCCACGCCGGGCGCGGGCCGGCGAACCGGTCCTCGAGCACCCACTGCCGGTAGGGCTCCCCCACGACCGGCAGCGCGTCGGCGACGCCGAGCGCCGCGGCGGCCGCCTCGCGGTCGGCGTCGGTGGTGGCCGGCACGATCCGATCGACGATCGTCGAGGGGAAGGTGACGGCCTCGGCCATCCGGTCCAGGACGCGGTCCCGGTCGGGCCACGAGGAGGCCTCGACGAAGCCCCGCACGACCGCGGCCAGCGCGGTCCCGTTGGCGGACATGTTGTCGCAGGACACGACGCTGAGCGGCGCGGCGCCCGCGCGCATCCGTGCGGCCAGGCCCGCGGCCAGCCGGCCCACGACCGTCCGGGCCTCGTCCGGGCCCGCCGCGAGGTCGGCGGCGATCGCCGGGTCGGCGGTGTCGAGGGAGCCGTCCGGGCGCCGGTGGTGGCCCTTCTCCGTGATCGTCAGCGTGACGACGGCGACGTCCGGATCGGCCAGCAGGGCGTCGACGCGCGCGGCGTCGGGCACCAGGGCCAGCGCGTCGACCACCGACCCCACCACGTACGTCCGGCCACCCGCCGCGCCCCGCTCGGTCACCGACCACAGGCAGTCCTGCACGCGCAGCGCCGCCGCGGTGTCCGCGGACCGGGGCGCGACGACCGCGATCCCCCACGGCTCGCCCGTGGCGGCCGCGGCGCGCTCGGTGTAGACGGCCTGGTGGGCGCGGTGGAAGGCGCCCAGCCCCAGGTGCAGGACCCGCGGCCGCAGCGCGCCGGGCTCGACGAGCGGGCGGGCGTCGGCCGGGACCCGGGCGAGCGCAGCGCGGTCCAGGCCGGTGGGAAGGGTGCTCACCAGTCGTGCACCGACCCGTCGAGCCGGCGCGCGACCGGCAGGTAACGGGCCTGGTACGGGAACCGCTCGGCGGCCTTCTCGTCGTACTCGACGCCGAGGCCGGGCACCTCGCTCGGGTGCAGCATGCCGTCGGCGAGCGTCGGCCCGCCCCGGAAGACCTCGAGGGTCTCCTCGGCGTGGCCCATGTACTCCTGGATGCCGAAGTTCGGGACGGCGACGTCGAGGTGCACGGCCGCGGCCATGCTCACGGGCGAGAGGTCGGTGGCACCGTGCGAGCCGGTGCGGACCCCGTACAGCGCGGCAAGGTCGAAGATCCGGCGCAGGTGCGTGACGCCGCCCGCGTGCACGACGGTGGTCCGGACGTAGTCGATCAGCTGCTCGGTGATCAGCGTCTGGACGTCCCAGATCGAGTTGAGCACCTCGCCGGTTGCGATCGGCGTGGTCGTGTGCTGCCGGATCAGCCGGAACGCCTCCTGGTTCTCGGCCGGGGTCGGATCCTCCATCCAGAACAGCCGGCAGGGCTCGACGGCCTTGCCGAACCGGGCCGCCTCGAGCGGGGTCAGCCGGTGGTGGACGTCGTGCAGCAGGTGGAAGCCGAACCCGAAGCGCTCGCGGACGGCCTCGAGGTAGGTGGGCGCGAAGTTCAGGTACGCCTCGGTGTCCCACGGCTGCTCGTCCGGCAGCGCGGTGGCGGCGGGCTCGTAGAGCGTGCCCTTCCGGATGCCGTAGGTGCCGCCGACCTCCGGCACCGCGGCCTGGGCGCGCACCGCCCTGTAGCCCAGCGCCAGGAAGCGCTCGACGTCGTCGAGCAGCTCGGCCGTGTCCCGGCCGCTGGCGTGCGAGTAGACCAGCACACCGTCCCGGGAGCGGCCGCCGAGCAGCTGGTAGACGGGCAGGCCCGCGACCTTGCCCTTGATGTCCCACAGCGCGGTGTCGACGGCGGCGATCGCGGTCATGGTGACCGGGCCGCGGCGCCAGTACGCCCCCTTGTAGAGGTACTGCCACATGTCCTCGATACGCGCCGGGTCCTTGCCGACCAGCAGCGGGACGAGGTGGTCGCGCAGGTAGCTCGCGACGGCGAGCTCGCGGCCGTTCAGCGTCGCGTCGCCGAGGCCGACGACCCCGTCGGACGTCGTGATCCGCAGGGTCACGAACGTCCGGCCCGGGGAGGCGACGAACACCTCGGCCCGCTCGATCCTGCTCACCAGGTCCCACTCCTTCGGACGATCCGGTCCGCGCGCACCCTCGCCCTCGGCCGGTCGCGCAGTACTTGTATACAAGCATCGGTCGGGAAGGTGTGCAAGACCGGACCGGACGAACGATCAGTGACGCGCGGCACGGGATATCGTGGGGAGCGTGACCCGGACGACCAGCCGGCGGACCAGCCGTCGCGCCGTCTACGAGACGTTGCGCCGCAAGGTCCTCACCCTCGAGCTGCCGCCCGGTGCCGCGCTCTCGGAGAACGAGCTCGCGGCCTCGCTCGGGGTGAGCCGCACGCCGGTGCGGGAGAGCCTGATCCTGCTGGTGGAGGAGGGCCTGGTGCAGGTCTTCCCCCAGGTGGGCTCGTTCGTGTCCCGGGTCGACCCGGACCGGGTCGCGGACGCGCAGTTCCTGCGGGAGGCCGTGGAGCTCGCCTCCCTGGAGGACCTGCCGGCCGAGCTCGACGAGGAGATCGTCGCGGAGCTGCGTCGCAATCTCGAGGAGCAGCGCCGGGCCGGCCTCACCGTCGAGGACTTCTTCGCGCTCGACGAGGCCTTCCACCACGGGCTGCTGCGGCTCGCCGGGCACGGCCGCGCCTGGGCCACCGTCGTCTCGGCGAAGGGCCACCTGGACCGGGCCCGCCGCCTCGGACTGCAGGAGACACCACCCTCGGGGTTCGCCGAGCAGCACGTCGAGATCCTCGAGGCCGTCCTGTCCGGGGACGGCGGCCGGGCGCGCGCCGCCATGCGCACCCACCTGCGTGCGGTGTTCGACGACGTCGAGGCCATCCGCGAGCGCTCCCCCGAGCTGTTCGCCTCGGCGTCCGGCTCGGTCCCGGTGCGCCGCAACGTCGTCGTCTGGGAGTAGGAGCGCGAGGAGCCCTGCAGGCGTCTCAGGTCCCCCGCTCCCCCAGCGACAGCGCCTCGGCCAGGCGCATCAGCCCGGGGACGGCGGCCCGGACCGCCGCGGCCTCCTCGGCGGACAGCGCGCCGAGAGCGCCGGCGACCGTCCGGGCCCACGCGCGCTCCAGGAGGGCGCGGTGCTCGCGTGCCCGGTCGCTGGTCCGAATATCGGTCGTCCCGTGGAGTTCCCGTGTCCTCCTCCCCACCCCGTCTCGACCCTCCCCCGGCGGCGGTCCGCCCGTCCGGCCTCGCCGCCGTCGCCGCACGGGCCCCGCTGGGCCTCTGGATCACCGTCCTCGCCCTGCTCACCGCCGTCGCCCCGCTCGCGACGGACGTGTACCTGCCGGCCCTGCCCGAGGTCGCGGCGCAGCTGGGCAGCTCGGCCTCGGCGATCCAACTCACCCTGACCGCGTTCCTCGTCGGGCTCGCCGCGGGCCAGCTGGTGATCGGCCCGCTGTCCGACGGCTGGGGCCGGCGCCGACTGCTGCTCGCCGGCACCGTGCTCTGCCTGGTCGCGAGCGTCGCCTGTGCGGTCGCCCCGACGACGGGCGTGCTGGTCGTGGCCCGGTTCCTGCAGGGCTTCGGCGGGGCGGCCGGCGTCGTGCTGAGCCGCGCGGTGATCACCGACCGGACCACGGGCGACCGGGCGGTGCGGCTGTTCTCGGTGATGATGGCGATCAACGGGATCGCCCCGGTGGTCGCGCCGCTGCTCGGCAGCAGCCTGCTCGGCGTGGTCGGCTGGCGCGGCATCTTCCTGGCCCTCGCCCTGCTCGCCCTGCTCATGGCGCTCGGCGCGGCCGGTGCCGTGCCCGAGACCCTGCCCGCCGAGCGCCGGGTCCGCGGCGGGCTGCGCCGCACGGGCCGCGACGTGCGCTCGGCCCTGGGCCGGCGTCGCTACCTCGGCTACACGCTCGCCTTCGCGCTGGCCTTCGCGACGATGTTCGCCTACATCTCCGGCTCGCCGTTCGTCCTGCAGGAGACGCTGGGGCTGTCGACCGGGTGGTACGCGCTGGCCTTCGGCGTCAACGCCGCCGGCCTCACCGTCGCGAGCCTGGTCGGCGGCCGGCTCGTCGGCCGGGTGGGCGCGCGGCGGCTGCTGGCCGTCGGCGTGGCCGCGCTGCTGGTCCTCGCGGTGGCCTACCTCGTCGTGGTGCTGGCGGGGGCGCCGCGCTGGCCCGCGCTCGTCGTGCTGTTCCTCGCCGTGACCAGCCTGGGCCTGGTGCTGGGCAACGGCGCCGCGTTGGCCTCCGCGGAGGTGTGCGACATCGCCGGCACCGGCTCCGCACTGCTCGGCGCGCTGCAGTTCGGCCTGGGCGCCGTCGTCTCGCCGCTGGTCGGGTCCAGCCCGCTGGTCATGGCCGTCGTGATGGTGGTCGCCTCCGGCCTGGCCGTGCTGGCGCTCGCCACCCTCGCGCGCGACCCGCGCGGCGCCGCCGCCTGACGCCCGCGCCGCGGAGGGCCGGCCGGCGCAGCTCGGGCCGGCCCTCCGGCGGGGTCAGCCGAGCGACCGGGCGAAGCCGAGGACGTCCCGGACGGCCTGGGCGTAGACGTCCGGCATCGCCGCGCGGAACATCAGCTCGCCCACGTGGCAGAGCCCGAGGTTGACCTTCCCGACGGACGGCACCCCGGCCGCGAGCAGCGCGCGGTGGTAGGCGATCCCCTCGTCCCGCAACGGGTCCAGCTCGTTGCACGAGACCACGTGCGGCGGCAGGCCGCGCAGGTCGGCCTCCGTCGCGTGGTACGGCCAGCAGGTCGCCTCGGTCGCGTTGCCCGCCCCCGGGTCGTAGACCTCGGAGAGCAGCGGGAACAGGCTGCGGTTCAGCCAGTACCGGTCGTTCTCGACGAGCGACGGCAGCGAGGCCTCGGTCCAGTCGCCGAGGATGTACGGGCACTGCGCGTAGACGCCCGCGATCGCGTCCGCCCAGCCCTCCCGCTTCGCCTTGATCGGCAGGGCGAGGGCGAGGTTGCCCCCGCCCGAGTCGCCGGTGACCACGACGTGGGTGCCGCCGAGCTCCTCGAGGTGCCCGGCGACCCAGCGCAGCCCCGTCGCGCAGTCCTCCAGCCCCGCCGGGAACGGGTGCGGGCCGAGCGCGCCGCCGCCGTTGCGGTACTCCACCCCGACGACGACGGCCCCGGCCGCGGCCAGCTCGTCCCGCCAGCGGGTGTAGAGCGCGCCCTTCGCGGCCAGCATGACCATCCCGCCGCCGTGCACCTGGTAGATCACCGGCAGCGGGCCCTCGGCGCCCTCCGGCCGGTGCACGTGCAGCCCGATCTCGTGGCCGCCGTCGCCGGTGATCGTGCGCAGCTCGGACGTGACGCCGTGGATCGGCGGCAGGCCGTCCGCGAGCGTGGCGAAGAGCCCCTCGAAGCCCTCCTCGACGGCGTCGACGAACTGCAGCAGCGTCTCCCGGCCCGCGTCGGGCGTGAGCGGGGCGCCGTCGGCGTGGTCGAGCAGCCCGAGCCGGCCCAGGACCGCGACCATCCGCGGATCGGCCCGGGGGTCCGTCCCGAGCGTGAGGGCGGGATCGCCCAGCCGGCCGGGGGCGGTGTGGGCGGTGGGCACGTCCGTCGTCATGGGCGCTCTCCTCGTCGAGATCGGCTTCCTGAAGCACCGTGCTCCACCCGTCGCACCGGCGTCAACCGCGCTACGCCCACCGGGAAGCCGGACGGCCGCCGGCAGGTCGTCGCACGTCGGCGGCCGCCCGTCGGCTGCTCGGCCACCTGAGCGCCCTACCGTTCCGGCCGACGGCCCAGCCGCCGGCGACCTCGCAATGACGCCGACCGTCACGCGTCCAGCCGCTCCGCCAGGCGCGCGAGCCCCTCCTCGAGCCGCCGCTGCACCGCGTCGGCCGCGGGCCCGGGGTGTGCCTCGGGCCGGTCGCCGAGGAAGGACAGGTGCACCACCACCCTCGAGTGCCCCTCGTCGGCGTGCATCACCTGGATCCAGCCCGTGTAGTCCGGCGAGCCCTCCACGCCCCACTCCACCCGCATCTGCTCGGGCCGGATCCGGGCCAGCCCGGGCACGCCGCCGTCCCCCTCGCTCCCGCCCTTGTCGACCGTCGTCAGGTCGCCGTCGTGGCCGCGGACGTGGAGGTCGCCCGGACCCCACTCGTCCGCGTGATGCAGATCGGCCACGGCAGCGAATACGGTGTCGGCGGGATGGTGGAGCCGGCGCTCGGCCTCGTACTCGGTCATGTCCACGCAGTACCCCGAACCCGCCTCCCGTCACGGCCGTCGTTAACGGCCGGAGTGATCGGGACGAGCGCGATCACGGTCGCCCGCGTCCGGGCGAGGGAGGAGCGGCGCGGCGTGGCCTACCCCGACGACTACCCCCCGATCGCCGAGCACGGGCTGATCGGTGACCTGCAGACCGCGGCGCTGGTGACCACGGACGGCAGCGTCGACTGGTTCTGCTGCCCGCGGTTCGACTCGCCGAGCGTCTTCGGGGCGCTGCTCGACCGCCGCCGCGGCGGCTACTTCCGGATCGCGCCGGACACGGACGGGGAGGTCACGCGCCGGCAGTGGTACTTCCACGACACCGCCGTGCTGATGACCCGCTTCATGACCGAGGACGGCGTCGGGGCCCTCTACGACTACATGCCCGTCCGGGACGGCGCCGCGACCGACCGGCACGAGATCGTCCGGGTGCTGCGGGTGGTGCGCGGGACCATGCGCTTCATCGTGGAGTGCCGGCCGCGCTTCGACTACGGCCGCGCCGGGCACACGACGGAGATCACGGCCGACGGCGTGGTCTTCCACGGGCCGGACTTCGACCTCTGCCTGAACACCGTCGTCGACGGCGGGGGTGCACTCGGCTGGGAGCGCGACGGGCAGGACGTGCGGGCCACGATCACCCTCTCCGCCGGGCAGGCGGTCGGCGCGGTGCTGGAGTCCGGCTCCGGCCTGCAGCCCCGGCGCATCCCGATCGCCGAGGCCGACGAGCGGTTCGACGCCACCGTGTCCTTCTGGCGGGCCTGGCTGGAGCGCTCGACCTACGTCGGGCGGTGGCGCGAGACGGTCCACCGCTCCGCCATGTCGCTCAAGCTCATGACCTACGCCCCGACCGGCGCGCTCGTCGCCGCGCCGACGGCCGGGCTGCCCGAGCAGGTCGGCGGCGAACGGAACTGGGACTACCGCTACACCTGGATCCGCGACGCGTCGTTCTCCGTGCACGCCCTGCTGAGCCTGGGCTACACCGAGGAGGCCGCGGCGTTCGGCCGCTGGCTGGCGGACCGGGTCGGCGAGCACGAGGGCCCCGAGGGCCGGCCGCTGCGGATCATGTACCGGGTCGACGGCACCGCGGACCTCACCGAGGAGACCCTCGGCCACCTCGAGGGCTATCGGGGCTCGCGGCCGGTCCGCATCGGCAACGGGGCGGCCGAGCAGCTGCAGCTGGACATCTTCGGCGAGGCGCTGGACTCGCTCCAGCTCGCCGACCAGCACGCCGTGCGCCTCGACCACCGGGGCTGGCAGGCGGTGCGGGACATGTTGTCGTGGCTCTGCGAGAACTGGGACCGGGTCGACGAGGGGATCTGGGAGACCCGCGGCGGGCGCAGGGACTTCGTCTACGGCCGGCTGATGTCCTGGGTGGCGTTCGACCGGGCGATCCGGATGTCCCGCGAGCGCGCCCGCCCCGGCGACATCGCGAACTGGACCCGCCAGCGCGACGCCCTCTATGACCAGGTGATGGGCAAGGGCTTCGACCCCGGCCGGCAGGCGTTCGTGCAGTACCTCGGCGGCGACGTGCTCGACGCGGCGGTGCTGATGATGCCCCGCGCCGGGTTCGTGGTGCCGAGCGACCCGCTGTGGCACTCCACCCTGCAGGCCATCGACCGGACCCTGGTGTCCGACGGCCTGGTGTTCCGCTACGACCCCTCGGCGTCGCCGGACGGGCTCACCGGCACCGAGGGCACCTTCTCGCTCTGCAGCTTCTGGTACGTCGACGCCCTGGCCCGCTCCGGCCGGCTCGGTGACGCCCGCACCGCCTTCGAGAAGATGCTGACCTACGCCAACCACCTCGGCCTCTACTCCGAGGAGATCGGCGCGACCGGCGAGCAGCTCGGCAACTTCCCGCAGGCCTTCAGCCACCTCGCGCTGATCAGCGCCGCGGTGGACCTCGACCACCAGCTCGACCACGGCCCGGGACGGGTCGCGCACGCCTCCGGCCCGCACCGACTCACCTGACGCACGGGAGGACCACGGGATGCAGATCGCGATGATCGGCCTCGGCCGGATGGGTGCCAACATGGTGCGCAGGCTGCTGCGCGCCGGGCACGAGTGCCACGTCTACGACGTCTCCCCCGACGCCGTCGCCGCCCTCGAGGCCGAGGGCGCGCGGGGCGCCGGCTCGCTCGAGGAGCTGGTCGCCGGCCTCGACGCGCCCCGCTCCGTCTGGCTGATGCTGCCCGCCGCGATCACCGGCGACACCGTCACCGCGCTGCTCGGGGCGCTGGACCCCGGCGACGCGATCGTCGACGGCGGCAACTCCTCCTACCGCGACGACATCGACCGCGCCGAACGGGCCGCGGCGAGCGGCGTCGACTACGTCGACTGCGGCACCAGCGGCGGGGTCTGGGGGCTCGACCGCGGCTACTGCCTGATGATCGGCGGGCCGGACCGGGCGGTCTCCCGGCTGCGGCCGGTGTTCGCCTCGCTCGCCCCGGGCGTCGCCGCCGCGCCGCGCACCCCGGGCCGCAGCGGCGACCCGAGCCCCGCCGAGCAGGGCTGGCTGCACTGCGGGCCGTCCGGTGCCGGGCACTTCGTCAAGATGGTGCACAACGGCATCGAGTACGCCCTGATGGCGGCCTACGCGGAGGGACTCAACGTCATCCGCAACGCGGGCGTGGGCGTCCGGCCGGCGGCGGCCGACGCGGAGACGGCCCCGCTGCGCGAGCCGAAGTACTACCCGTACGACGGCATCGACCTGGCCGAGGTGTCCGAGGTCTGGCGGCGCGGCAGCGTCATCGGGTCCTGGCTGCTCGACCTCACCGCCGAGGCGCTGCGGCAGGACCCGGGGCTGGAGCAGTTCGCCGGCCGGGTGTCCGACTCGGGCGAGGGCCGCTGGACGTCGATCGCCGCCATCGAGGAGGGCGTGTCGGCGCCGCTGCTCACCGCGGCGCTCTACAGCCGGTTCGCCTCCCGCGGCAGCGAGCTGTTCGCCGACAAGGTCGAGTCCGCGCAGCGGCTGGAGTTCGGCGGTCACCTGGAGAAGGGGCCGGCGTGAGTGCTCCCACGGGCGACGTCCTGGTGCTGTTCGGCATCACGGGCGACCTCGCCAAGAAGATGATCATCCCGGCGCTGTACCGGCTCACGGCCCGCGGCGAGCTGACCGTGCCGGTCATCGGCGTCGCGCTCACCGACTGGGACGACGACCGGCTGCGCGCCCACCTGGCCGACTGCGTCCGGGCGGTCGAGGGGGACGTCGACGCCGCGGCGCTGGAGCGCCTGCAGCGGTCGACGCACCTGGTGGCGGGCAACTACACCGACCCCGCCGTGTTCACCCGGCTCGCCGACGCGATCACCGAGCAGGCCGGGCCGACGGCGTTCGCGGTGCACTACCTCGCCGTCCCGCCGTCGTTGTTCGGCACGGTGGCCGACGGGATCGCCGGGGTGGGCCTGCACACCCGGTCCCGCCTCGTCGTCGAGAAGCCCTTCGGGCGCGACCTCGCCTCCGCCCGCGCGCTGCAGGCCCTGCTGGCGAAGCACTACCCGGAGGACCGGATCTTCCGGGTGGACCACTTCCTCGGCAAGGAGCCGGTGGAGGACCTGCTGGTGCTGCGGTTCGCCAACACGCTGCTGGAGCCGCTGTGGAACCGGCAGTGGATCGACCGGTTCGAGATCACCATGGCCGAGGACTTCGACGTCGCCGAACGCGGCTCGTTCTACGACGCCGTGGGCGCGGTCCGCGACGTCGTCCAGAACCACCTGCTGCAGGTCATGGCCTACCTGCTGATGGACGCCCCGCTCTCCGACGCCGCGGACGACCAGCGCGACGCCAAGTGCCGGCTGCTGCGGGCGGTGCGCCGCCTCGACCCCGCCGACGTGGTCCGCGGGCGGTACGACGGCTACCTCGACACCCCGGGTGTCGCGCCGGACTCGACCACGGAGACGTTCGTGGCGGCCACCTTCCACGTCGACGACTGGCGGTGGGCCGGGGTGCCCGTGCACCTGCGGGCCGGCAAGGCGCTCCCGGACACCCTGCTGGACATCGTCGCCGTGCTGCGGCCGCCGCCCCGCGCGCTGTTCTCCGGGGGGCACGGCGCCATGGCGCCGGACCGGATCCGGCTGCGCCTGCAGCCCCGGGCCGGGATCACGATCACCTTGCTCGCCAAGCAGCCCGGGCGCGGCGACGTGCCCACCGGGATCCCGCTCGCCGTCGACTTCCGGGAGGTGCTCGGGCCGGTCCACGCTCCCTACGAGCGGATCTTCGCCGACGCGCTCGCCGGCGACCCGGCGCACTTCGCGCGGATGGACACCATCGAGCAGGCCTGGCGGATCGTCGAGCCGATCCTCGACCCGGCGACCCCGCCGACGTCCTACCCGCGGGGCTCGTGGGGTCCCGAGGCGGCCGAGCGGTTGCCGGGCCCCGACGGCTGGGTGCCGCTGCCGCCCGCGACGCCCCCCGCGGCGGCCGGCCCGGCGGCGCGGGCCGCGCCGGAGGGAGCCCTCGCCCGGTGAGCCGACCGGCCGGGCCGGTCGTGCGACGGGCGATCCGGACCTCGGTGGCCGCGCTCGCCGGTTTCTACGGCTGCCTGTACGGCTTCGGTGACTCGGTGACCGCGCTCTACGCGCTGTTCACCGTGATCGCACTGGGCGCGTTGTCGGAGGTCACCGGGCCTCCGGACCGGCGGTTGCGGACCTTCCTGGCCGCGATCGCCGCCGGGGCCGTGCTGGTCGGCCTCGGCACCCTGCTGGCCGTCTCGACCTGGGCCGCGGCGGCGGGCATGCTCGTCGTCGGGTTCGTGGTCGCCTACGCCGGCACGGGCGGGCCGCGCGTGGTGGGCGTGGCCAACGGGCTGCAGCTGCTCTACGTGCTGCCCTGCTTCCCGCCGTTCCAGCCCGACACCCTCGACCAGCGGCTGCTCGGGCTCGTCCTCGGCGGTGCGCTGCTCGTCGCCGCCGACCGCTGGCTGCTGCCCCCGCCGGTGCCACGGCCCGTGCCCGACCGGATGGCCGTCCTGGCGGACGAGGTCGCGGGCTTCGCGGGAGCGTTGGCCGGGTCGCTCCGCGTCCCGGGCGCGGCGGCCCCGGAGCTCGCCCACCAGCGCGAGGTGCTGCAGTCCTCCGAGGACCTGCGGATCACCCGCCTCGCCCGCGCCGAACGGCCGCTCGGTCCCGGGCGGCGGGACCGCAGCCTGCTCACCACCGCCGCGGCCGTCCGGGCGGCGGCGGACCGTTCGGTGGCGCTGGCCGACCTGCTCACCGGGCCGGGCGCGACGGCCCACCCGCGGACCGGCGACCTCGTCGCGGAGTCGGCCCACGTGCTGAGCGGGCTCGCCCGCACCCTGCGGGCCGGCCGGGAGGCGGTCCCGGTCGACACGGCGGCGCTCGACGCCGCCCTCGGCGCCTACGACGCCGCCCGCATCCCGGGGCCCGCGGTGACCCTGCGCGCCGGGCTCGCCGCCGTCGCATTGGCCGAGGACGTCCGGCTCGCCGCGCTCGCCGTCTCGGGCTGGTCGGGTGCGCCGCGCCCGGCGCCCGCGGACACCCCGCCCATGCTCTGGTTCCTGCACGCCGGGCCCGCCGAGCTGTGGGGCCGGCGGCTGGGGTCGCACCTGACCCCGCGCTCGGTCTACCTGCAGAACGCCGTCCGGCTCGCGCTCGGCCTGGCGGTCGCCCGCGTGGTCGCGGGGGTGTTCGACCTCGCGCACGGCTTCTGGGTGCTGCTCGCGACGCTCAGCCTCATGCGGACCTCCGCGTCGGCCGACCGGCCGGTGCTGGTCCGGGCCTTCGCCGGCACGCTGGTCGGCGCGGTCCTGGCCGCCGGGATGCTGGTCCTGGTCGGCGACCACCGGGCCGTCTACGTCTGGCTGCTGCCCGTCCTCATGATCGTCACGTTCGCGGCGGGCCCGCTGCTGGGCGTCGCCGCGGCGCAGGCGGGGTTCACGCTGCTGGTCGCGGCACTGTTCGCGCAGCTCTCCCCACCGACCTGGCAGCTCGCCGAGGTCCGGCTGGTCGACGTCCTGGTGGGCGGGCTGATCGGGGCCCTGATCGGCGCGGCGGTGTGGCCCCGGGGCGGCGGCGGGGAGGTCCGCCGGGCCGCCGCCGACGCCCTCCGCGCGGTGGCGGACGACGCCGAGGCCCTCGCCGCGATGCTGGCCCGGGCCGCCACGCCGGGCGCGGACGAGCCCGTCCGGCTGCACGTCGCCGCAGGCCTGCTCGAGCACGCGTACGTCCAGTACCGGACCGAACCGATGCCGCGCGGGGACGCGGGCCCCGACTGGTTGAGCGTCGTGCTCGTGGTGCACCGGCTCGACGCCTACGACGGGGCGCTGCGCGAGCGCCATCCCGCGCTGCCCGGCGCGCCGGGGGCCGCCGACCCCGACGCGGACGCGCTGCGGGAGGCCACCGCGGACGTCGCCCGCGCCTACCGGAGCAGCGCGGACGCGATCGCCGCGGGCCACGTGCCGGACCGCCTCGCCGAGGAGTGCCGCAGCCGGTTCCCGCAGGTCCCCGGGGAGGACGACGCCCGGCTGCTCGACGGGTGGGGCTGGCTGCACGCCCTGTGCGACAACCTCGCCCGGATCCGCCGCGCCCTCGCCGGCGACGCCGGCCCGCCGGTCACCGGCAGCCCGTCCGGGCCGGAGGCGGTGGAGCGCCGGCCGCCGCGGGCGTGAGCAGCGCGTTCACCATGATCACGGTTCCGCATCGAAACGCGAGTGGACGGTTGGGGGCACGGTCCTCTGGCGACTCCCCGTCGGAAGGGGGCGCGACACTGTGGAGGAAACGGAACAATGATCATTCTCGGCGTGATCCTGTTGGTGCTGGGGTTCCTGCTGAAGATCTCCCTGCTGTGGATCCTGGGCATCATCCTGCTGGTCGTGGGTGCCGTCCTGGCGATCCTCGGTGCGGCCGGCCGGGCGGTGGGCGGGCGCAAGCACTATTTCTAGGAGGGTGCTCCCCCGTCGCGGGGTCCCCGCGACGCCTCCCACCGGCGGCCCGTGACCGTCGAAGGGCGGACACGACTCTCCTCGCGGCCGTGCCGGCGCTCGTGCGTCGGCGCGGCCGCTGTCGTGTCGGCGGCGGCCGCGTTGCAGGATGACGGGGCAGGAACGACCCGGGCGGAGGAGGAGCCGTGAACCTCGCGGTCGGCGCGATCGCCTTCGTGTGGCTGGGCATGGTGCTGGCCCTGTCGTTCCTGGAGGCGCCGCTGAAGTTCCGCGCGCCGGGGATCACCGTGCCGCTGGGGCTGGGCATCGGGCGCCTGGTGTTCCGCGCCCTGAACGCGGTCGAGGTCGTCCTGCTCCTCGGCGTCGGGGTCGCGCTGTACGCCGGCCCGCGGCCGTCGCCGGTGGGGTGGACGGCGTGCGCGGTCGCGCTCCTCCTCCTCGTGCAGCTCGCGGTGGTCCGGCCGGCCCTGTCCGCCCGCACCCGACGCGTCCTCGCCGGCGACCCGCACACCCGCTCCCGGGCGCACCTCGGGTACGTGGGCCTCGAGATCCTCAAGGTCGCCGGGCTGGTCGTGCTCGGCCTGGCCGCCTACGGGCTCGTCTGACGCGGGGCTCCTCCGCGGCTCTCACGGCGGAGCCCCTCAGCCCTCCTCCCAGTCCGGGCCCCGCCGCAGGAACGAGTGGGCCGCGAGACCGACGACCGCGAGCAGCACGAGGATGAGCCCGAAGCCGGCCGCGGCCCCCACGGTCCGGACCAGCACCGCACCGACGATCGCGCCCATGAGCAGGCTGAGCACCGCCGTGGCCCGGCGCACGACCGCCTGCCGCGTCGAGTGCGAGTGGTCCGCGGCGAGCCCGATCATCGACATCCCGACGACGCTGGTGCTGAGGTCGGGCACCGCGATCCGCCGGGCCACGGCGTTCTGGATGCCCATCGCGACGGCCGCGATCACCGCCGCCGCCAGGGTCGACGCGGAGTCGACCACCGGCGGGTGGACGAGCACCAGGACCAGGCACACGGCCAGGAGCACCCACTCGGTCGACACCGCGGCGCGCAGCAGCCCTCCCCGGCCGTCGATCCGGTCGATGAGGAACCCGCCCACCGCGGCACCGAACAGGAAGGCCACCAGCACGGACAGCGAGGTCCGCAGCGAGAACTCCCGGACGCCGGCGATCGCGAAGCCGGAGATGACGACGTTGCCGGTCATGTTGGCGACGAAGACCCGGCCGAAGGTGAGGATGCTGATCGCGTCGATCACGCCGGTCACCAGGGTGAGGACGAGCAGCAGCACCGGCAGGGACCCGTGGCGCTCCTCCGCCAGGCGCCACCGCGGGCGGGCCGTCATGGGACCGAGTGAAGCAGCCGCGGAACCGGTGCGGAAGGGTCAGGTGCGCGGCGCCCTGCGCACCAGGGAGCCGATCGACGGCAGCAGCACCAGGGCGCGGCGCAGCGACCGGCCACGCGCCGGCCGCGGCCCGCTGAGGTCCTTCAGTATCCGCGCCATCCGCGCCACCGCCTCACGATGTCTCGACGTCGAAGCGTCGAGGTCGGCGCCAGTGCCCGCAAGTCGATGTTGGTCGCGGGTGGGCCGGCCGCACCGCCCGGCGGACGGCCTCAGCGGGCGGCGCCTCCTGCTCCCGGCCGGGCGTGGGCGGGCCCGAACCCGTCGTCCGGCGCCCCTCCGGGGCCGGACGGAGCCGCCGAGCGTTCGTAGCGGTCCAGGAAGAGGTGGAGGGCGTCGTCGACCTGCCGCAGCTCGGCGGCCTGCAGGTCGAGGAAGGCCTCGCCCTCCCCCGTCAGGTGGTAGGTGCGGCGGGCGGGCCCGGCCCTGGGGATGGACCACTGCGAGCGCACCAGGCCGCGCCGCTCCAGCCCGCGGAGCGCGCGGTACACACCTCCGGAGTCCCCCTCGCCGTCGTGCAGGGGGCCGAGCCGGGAGACCAGCTCGTAGCCGTGGTCGGCCTGCTCGCGCAGGAGCAGGAGCAGGCAGGGTTGCAGGAAGTTGCGCGGTTCGAGCACGGCCATGCGGGCTCCCGGGACTGGCGGTGGTGGACGCCTGCGGTCCCGATACTCGTCGCCTGTGACCTGGAGCACAAGGGCTCCGGACGATCAGCCGAGGGCGGGTGTCCCGTCCCGCCGGACCGGGGCGCGACCGGCGGTGAGCGCCGCCGACGCGGCCAGGCAGACGGCCAGCCACACGGCACCCAGGAACCACCCCGCCAGCACGTCGGTGAACCAGTGCACGCCCAGGTAGAGCCGCGAGGCGCCGATGAGGACGACCGTGCCGGCGGCGGTGCCCAGCGCGGCCACGCGCACCGCGACCGACCGCACGAGCCGGGCGGCCACCACCGCGACGACCCCGACGATCACGATCGACCCCAGGGCGTGCCCGGAGGGCAGCGACAGGTCGGTCTCGCGCACGAGCTGGGTGGCGACGGGCGGGCGCGGGCGGCCGTAGAGGGCCTTGAAGACCGGCACGAGGACCGCCACCCCGGCGCTCGCGACCGTCACGGTCGCGGCCTCCCACCAGTGCCGCCGCCACACCAGCAGCGCGACCGCGACGAGGGCCAGCACCAGCGTGCCGAGGGTGCCGCCGTACCGGCTGGCGGTCTCCATGACCGCGGTCCAGTCCGGGACCCGGTGCGCCACGAACCAGCCCAGCACGGGCCGGTCGGCGGCGGCGAGGGGCCCGTGGTCCTCGACCGCGTCCACCACCGTCGCGTGCGCGGTGAACAGGACCGAGGCGCTGCCGGTCCCCCAGACCGCGGGCCGGCGCAGCACCCGCCGGGCCGGCGCGACGAGCGTGCCGGGGGCCGGCACCCCCAGCGCGCCGCCGGTCGTGGTGGCGCGCAGCCCGACCCGGTAGGCGCAGAGGGCCAGGGCGGTGACGAGCCAGCACACCGACAGGAGCACCCCGGCGCCCTGCTGCAGATCGGCGAACCGCACTTCGTGCCTCCTCGTCGTCGCGTCCCGGGCGCCCGCCGGTCGGCGGGATCCGTTGCGAGGAGTGTGGGTCGCCGATGCTGTAGCGGCGCTGAGAGCGGGCACGGTTCCTGTGGCGGCGCTGAGAAGCGCCGGCGCAGCGGCCGGATAATGCGTGCTGGGCCCGGGTGCCCCTCCCGCCGGGCCCAGCACGCGGGGCGGGCATCGCCGGCTCCCCAGCGACGATGCCGTGGTACTCGCCGGAGGTCGGGGGTGTCGCACCGGCTGATGTCAGTGGTAGTCACCGGTGGGCGCACCTGTCCACGGGCTAGTAGATTCTCTGGCCACGCCGTTCAGGTTCGGGTCGGAGGTCCCGGCCGGAACGGCGCGGACGACACCTTGCCGCGAGGGGGTGGCCCGGGTGAGGGAACACTGCGTGGAGGGACCGGGACCCGGCCCCGCCGGGGTGTCGATCGGAGCCGCGGCGGACTACGTCGGGGTCTCGGTGGAGACCCTGCGGGCGTGGCAGCGGCGCTACGGCATCGGCGCGAGCGCGGTGACGCCCGGCGGCCATCGCCGCTACACCTTCGACGACCTGGTCCGGCTGCGGACCGTGCGGGACCTGGTCGCGGCCGGGACGTCCACGGCGGGAGCGGTGCGGGCCGTGCTGGGGCCGCCGCAGACACCCTCGGCGCCCGACCCCGACGAGCCCGCCGCCCGCCGGCTCGTGGCCGCCTGCGTGGAGCTCGACGGGCACACCGCCCGTCAGTTCGTCGGCGCGGCCCTGGCCGCGGACGGGGTGGTCCGCGCCTGGGAGTCGCTGATCCGCCCGGCCTTCGTGGCGCTGGAGCGCCTGCCGATGTCGCCCGCCCGCACGGTGGGTGCGGAGCACCTGCTCTCGCACGTGGTGACCGGGGCGCTGGGCGCACGGGTGGGCCGCGAGCCGCCGGACCGGCCCGCCGTCGTGCTGGCCTGCGCCCCCGCCGAGCAGCACGAGCTGCCGATGACGGTGCTCGCCGCCGCGCTGGCCGAGCGCGCGGTGCGCACGACCCTGCTCGGCGCCCGCACCCCGGCGGCGACGCTCCTGACCGCCGCCGGCCTGCCCGGCTCGGGCCCGATCGTGGTCTACGCCCAGATGCGGCTCGACGACCCGGAGGGCGCCGTGCGGTCCCTGCCCGATCCGGGGGCGGTCGTCGCCGCGGGACCCGCCTGGGAGGGTGCGGCGCTCGAACCCGCCGTCCGTCTGTGCAACGGCCTGGCGGACTGCCTGGCCGTGGTCGGGACGGGGTGAGGGCCCGCTAGTCGAGCTGGGGCCGGATCTCGGTGTGGAACCGGCCGAACAGCTCGCGCCCCTCGGCGGCGTCGCCGCGGATGGCCGGCACGATCAGCTCGTCGAGTCCCGCTTCGCGCCAGCGGCCGACGGTGTCGACGATCCGGTCCACCGACCCCGCCACGACGCCGGCGGGCGCGTCCGCGGCGGAGCCGCCGATTCGCAGGATCGCCTGGGTGGAGCGGCGGATCGTGCGCGGGTCCCGGCCGATCCGGGCGCAGTGCTCGTCCAGCACGGCGGACTTGTGCGCGAACACCTCCGGGGTGGACCAGCAGTTCCACTCGTCGGCCCACCGGGCCACGACGCCGAGCATCCGCTGCTCGCCCGAGGCCCCGAGCAGCAGCGGGATCCGCCGCCCCCTGGTGACGGCCGGGGCGTCGGTGACCGTGTAGTGCGTGCCGGCGACGGTCGTGCGCGGGGTGCGGAGCAGGCCGTCGAGCACGGCCAGGCCCTCCTCGAGCCGGTCGATCCGCTCGCGGACCGGGCCCAGGGCGATGCCGTAGGCGGCGTGCTCGTTGAGCTGCCAGCCCGCGCCCATGCCCAGCACCAACCGGCCGCCGCTGAGGTCGTCGACCGTGGCGGCGGTGTTGGCGAGCACCGCGGGATGCCGGTAGGTCATGGAGGCGACGAGGCTGCCCAGCCGGACCCTTGGCACCGCCGTCGCCAGGCCGGCGAGCACGGCGAAGCACTCGCGCAGCGTGGTGTCGGACCGCTCCTCGGTGCCCGTGTTGCCCATGAAGTGGTCGGCGACCCAGATGCCGTCGAACCCGGCGGCCTCCACCTCGCGCGCCACCGCGACGATGTCCTCGGCCGACCACGTGGTGCCCAGCCAGGCCCCGATCGCCAGTTCCGCCACGTGCCCTCCTCGCTCGCGAGGGCCCAGGAGATCACGCGGGCGGCGTCGCCGCCGAGCCTGCCGCGCTGCGGGACCCCGCGGGCACCGGCCCCGAGCGGCGTCAGCCGATCGTCTGCGGATCGCCCCACGGGTCGACCGTGAACGGCGTGTCCAGGTCGAGGTTGCCGGCGTCGAGCAGGGCGTCGAGCGCGTCGACCCGGCCGACGGACTCGCCCCAGACCTCGCTGGTCGCCGAGGAGCTCGGGTTCTCCAGGGTGGCGCGGCGGATGTCGAGGAAGCCCCGCAGCCACTCGCTCTCGTCGATCCCGTCGGCGGGGCTGCCGCCCATGTCCGCGTTCGTGCGCCGCACGAGGTCGGGGAGGCCGTCGGGGCCGTCCTGGGTGCCGTGCTGCACGGCGGTGTCCACGAGCGCGGCGAGGCCCAGCGGCGAGGACACCCCGTTGGCGTCCGCGAGGGTCCGCGCCGGGGCGACGTAGAGCTCGTCCGTGACCTCGTCCTGCACCTGGCGGAACTCCGGGTCCGCGGCGGCGCTGCGCCAGGCGTCCGGGAAGCCGTCCAGGTCGGAGGTGGAGTCGCTGAACGACGCGGCGAGCGCCTTCAACGTCGGGACGTAGCCGGCGAGGGCGTTGTCCGGCACCTGCGCGGTGTAGCGGTCGACCACGGTGAGCAGGTCGCCGCACGCGGTGCAGAAGCCCGCCCGGCCCGCCGTGTAGCCGCGGCCGTCGTCGAGGTCCTCGACGTAGGCGTACTGGATCTCGGGCGTGCCGTTCTCGAACACGCTGACCAACTGCCCGACGACCCGGTCGACGTCGCGCCCGCTCGTGGCGGACCCGGCCGGGGTACCGGTCGCGCCGCCCGGGCTCCCCGCGCCGCCGAGGAGCAGGAAGAGCGCGGCGGTCAGGAGGACGGCACCGGTGAGCACGGCGCCGAGCACGGCGAGGAACCGGGTAGGGCCCGGGGCCCGCCGGCGTCGGGGGCCGCCGCCCGGCCGGGTCTCCCGGGAGGGGAACAAGGTCCGTCGCATCGTCGTCCAGTGTCGTGGGAAGGGGTGCCGGCCTCACCCGGCGGGGTCCCCGTCGACCCGAGGAGGAACGGTGCCGACGGTTCCGCACGTCCGTGTGAGGGGGAGCCTCGGATCGAGGGGGAAGGTCTCACCGCGCCGGCCCGGTCCCGGCCCGCTCCTCGAGCAGGCGGCGCAGGTGTCCCAGCGCCGGCAGCGCCGCGGTGATCGCGGTCCGCTCCTCCGGGGTCAGCCGGGCGACCAGGTCGTCCAGCACCGCGGACCGGTGCTCGGCCCAGGCGGCGAACCGGGCCTCGGTCTCGGCGGTCAGGTGCAGCGTCGCCTGCCGCCGGTCCGCCTCGCCCGGCCTGCGGTCGAGCAACCCGGCCCCGACGAGGTGGGTCACCCGGGTGCTCACGGTGTTGGGCGCGAGGCGCAGCCGTTCGGCCGCGGCGGCCACGGTGATGCCGGGGTGCCGCTCCACCACGCGCAGGAGGTCGACCTCGGCGGTCGGCAGCCCGGGGGTGGGGAGGTCGACGCGGACGGCGGCGCGGATCAGCCGGAAGAAGGGGCCGAGCGCGCCGGGGACGGCGGCCGCGAGCGCGGCCGGGTCGTCGGCCGCGCCCGCCCCGTCGATCATGCGGTCATCATCCCCCGACGGCCTTCTCGATGTCCTCCACCACGAGGCGGGCGGCGATCGGGCCGGAGCTGCTGCTCCACACCGCGCCGTCGACGCTCTCCACCGCGCCGGCCTGCGCGGCCTTGAGCCGGGTGAACGCCGGCTGCTGCTGCGCGGCCTCGAGGGCGGTGCGGCCCTCCGCGTTCAGGCTGGCGACGAAGATCCGGTCCGCGTCGACCCGGGTGAGGTTCTCCAGCGACAGCGGGTCGCTGTGCGGGGACCTCCCGAGCGCGGTCGCCGGCTGGACCGGCGTCGCGCCCGTGGCCGAGAGCAGCGAGCCCGGCATCAGGCCGGCGTTCATCACCACGGCCCCGGCCGGCATCCAGCGCAGCACCGCGAACGTGCCCTGCTGCTGCAGCGCGGCCGCCCGCTCGTCGAGGTCGGCGAGCTGCGTGTCGAGCTCGTCGGCCTTGCCCAGCGCCTGGGCGTAGACCTTCAGCGGTTCCTGCCAGCGGCCCATCTCCGCGGCCGCCGGGGCGACGGTCGGGGCGATCTTGCTCAGCGCGTCGTACTGCTCCCGGGTGGTGCTGGTCGTCCCGAGGATCAGGTCCGGCTCCGCGGCGAGCACCTCCTCGACGTTCGGCTCGCCGACCGTGCCGACGATCGGCAGCGACGCGGCCTGCGCGCCCAGGTACGCGGGCGGCGCGGTGCCGCCGCGGCTGGCGGTGGTCCCGACCGGCGTCACGCCGAGTGCGAGCGCGGTGTCCAGGGCCGGCTCGCCCAGCGCGACGACGCGCTGCGGCGCCGACGGCACCTCGACCTGGCCGAACGCCGTCGCGACCGGGCGGGTGGCGCCGGCGGGGCCGGTGGCGGGCGCCTGCGCGTCCTGACCGCCGGAGCTGCAGGCGGCGAGCAGGAGCGCGGCGGCGGCCAGCAGCAGTCCGGCGGCACCGCGGCGCCGGTGCGCGGCCCGGCCGGCGGGGCGAGTCGTCATGACGTGTCCTTCCTCATCCGGGGAGGCCTCTGAAACCTCTGCCGGCAGAGGTAAGGTCAGCCTCGCCTGAATGTCAAGGGAATGCCAAGGAACCGGGAGGTGTGGGCGTGGACACCGCCACGCTGGTCCGCCGCGGTCTCGCGCCCACCGCGGTCCTGCTCGGGCTCACCGTGCTCGCGAGCCTCGCGGTCGGTGCGGGGGACGTGACGCCGGCCCGGGCCCTCGCCGTGCTCACCGGGGCCGGCGATCCCGACGCGACGTTCACCGTGGGGATGCTGCGCTGGCCACGAACGCTCGTCGCGATCGCCGTCGGGGCCGCCCTCGGGGTCGCCGGCTCCCTGCTGCAGGCCGTCGCCCGCAACCCGCTCGCCGAACCGGGCCTGCTCGGCGTCAGCGCCGGGGCCTCGTTCGCCGTGGTGGTCGC
>NZ_JBHSQK010000070.1:63044-70129 GCF_042658055.1 Pseudonocardia lutea | reverse complement strand
CCCGGGCCGATCAAGTCCCGGAGCTCCTTACATGAGCGCACCCTGGACTGGACCGACCGCGTCCTCGAGCTGGAGGTCGGCCCCGTCGCCCACGGCGGGCACTGCGTGGCCCGGCACGAGGGGCGCGTGCTCTTCGTGCGGCACGCGATCCCGGGCGAGCGGGTGCGGGCGGTGGTGACCGAGGACCAGGGCGGCTCGTTCTGCCTGGCCGACACGATCTCGGTGCTGGAGGCCTCGCCGGACCGGGTGCCGGCCCCGTGCCCGTGGGCGCGCGCCGGCGGCTGCGGGGGGTGCGACTTCCAGCACGTCACCCCGCCCGCCCAGCGCGCCCTCAAGACCGCCGTGCTGCGCGAGCAGCTCACCCGCCTCGGCGGGCTGACCGGCGGGCTCGCCGACACCGTCGAGGTGGAGGAGCTGCCCGGCGGCCCGCTCGGCTGGCGGCAGCGGCTGCGCCTCGCGGTCGACGACGAGGGCCGCGCCGGGCTGCGCGCCCACCACACCCACGAGGTCGTCCCGATCTCGGACTGTCTGCTGGCGCCCGCCGGACTGCTCGACGACCTGCTCGAACGCCGCTGGCGGCCGGGCGACGAGATCGAGGTCGCGGTCGACGTGCGGGGCGAGCGGCACCTGGGCGCCGGCGTGCCGCCCGCGGAGCGCAGCGCCTCCGTGCAGCACGCCGCCGGCCGCGACTGGGAGCTCTCCCCGGGGGCCTTCTGGCAGGTGCACCCCGAGCTGGCGGACACCCTCGTCGAGGTCGTGCGGGAGTGGGCGGCCGCGCCCGGCGGCGGCACGGCCTGGGACCTCTACGGCGGCGTCGGGCTGTTCGCCGCGGTGCTCGCCGAGCAGGTGGGCCCCCGGGGGTCGGTGACGGTCGTCGAGTCGGCGCGGCAGGCCGTGGCCGACGGCGAGCGGGCGCTGCGCGACCTGCCGCAGGTCGCCTTCCGGGTCGGCCGGGTGGAGCGGGTGGTCACCGGGCTGCCCGACCCGACGGTGGTCGTCGCCGACCCGCCGCGCAAGGGCCTCGGCAGGACGATGGTGGACGAGCTGTGCGCGCGGGCGCCGGAGCGGATCGTCTACGTGGCCTGCGATCCCGCCGCCCTGGGCCGGGACGTGAAGCTGTTCGCCGACCGGGGCTACGCGCTCGCCGCGCTGCGCTCCTTCGACGCCTTCCCCATGACGCACCACATGGAGTCGGTCGCCCTCTTCCGCCCCGCCGACCGCTCCTAGCGCGGCGGCCGGCCTTCCGAGCACACCGACCAGCGGGAACCACCGACAGGAGGACCATGGGCATCGCCGAGTACGTCGACGGCTGGGAGCCGGGACCCGTCGAGGTGCGGGAGGTGCTGGACCGCACCCCGTCCGACGCCTTCGCGGGACTGCTCGACCAGCCCTCACCCGTCGACGCCACGGGCCAGGGCTCGGCCGCGCTCCCGCCGCTGTGGACCGCGTTCCACTTCCTGGAGCGCCCGGCCACCGCGGAGCTCGGCGAGGACGGGCACCCGCGCGAGGGGCACTTCCTGCCGCCGATCCCGAACCGGCGGCGGATGTTCGCGGG
Organism: Pseudonocardia lutea; assembly: GCF_042658055.1. Lineage (NCBI taxonomy): Bacteria > Bacillati > Actinomycetota > Actinomycetes > Pseudonocardiales > Pseudonocardiaceae > Pseudonocardia > Pseudonocardia lutea. The sequence continues at coordinate 68,574 of NZ_JBHSQK010000070.1, read as the reverse complement.
CGGGCGGCTCACCGTGCACTCCCCGCTGCGCGTCGGCGACGAGGTGGTGCGGCGCAGCGCGCTCCGGTCGGTCACGCCGAAGTCCGGGCGCTCCGGGGACATGCTCTTCGTGACCCTGGCCCACGAGTACCTGCGGGCGGGCGAGGTGGTCCAGGTCGAGGAGCACGACGTCGTGTACCGGGAGCAGGAGCCGGGCGCCGCGCGCGCCGCGGCGCCGACGGCCCCGGAGCCGCGCGAGCCCGAGCCGGCGGCGCCGGGGGAGTGGCAGGCCGTGCTGCGTCCGGACGAGGTGCTGCTGTTCCGGATGAGCGCGCTGACCTACAACGCGCACCGCATCCACCACGACCTGCCCTACACGCGGGAGGTCGAGGGGTTCCCCGGGCTGGTGGTGCACGGGCCGCTGCTCGCGCTGATGCTGCTGGAGCTGCCCCGCCGGTTCGCGCCGGACCGGCAGGTCGCAGAGTTCTCCTACCGGCTGCGCCGGCCCGCGTTCGCCGGCGCGCCCGTCGTCGCGACCGGCAAGCCGGACGGCTCCGACCTGGTCTGCGGCGTCCCGGGCGCCGACCCGAGCATCACCGGCCAGGTCACGTTCGCCTGATCGGCGGTAGTCCGCCCGAGCCCGAGCGGGGCCCGGGGCGGAGCGGACCCCGCCCGCACCCGTCCGGGGGGTGCCCGGGGAGGATGGGCACCGTGACAGGTTCGGTTCCCGCAGCGGCCTCCGCGGCCCCCACCGGGGCGGCGTCGGCTCCGCAGTCCCCGGTCCAGACAACCGCCCAGCCGTCGATCGAGCAGCGCATCGCCGACGAGCTGGGCGTGCGGCGGCACCAGGTCGCCGCGGCCGTCGACCTCCTCGACGAGGGGTCGACCGTCCCCTTCGTCGCGCGCTACCGGAAGGAGGCCACGGGCGGGCTGGACGACGCCCAGCTCCGCACCCTCGAGGAGCGCCTGCGCTACCTGCGCGAGCTCGAGGAGCGGCGCAGCGCCGTGCTCGAGGAGATCCGCAAGCAGGGCAAGCTCACCCCGGAGCTGGAGCAGCAGGTCCTCGCCGCCGAGTCGAAGGCCCGGCTCGAGGACGTCTACCTGCCCTACAAGCCCAAGCGCCGCACCAAGGCCATGATCGCCCGGGAGAACGGCCTCGAGCCGCTCGCCGACGCGCTGCTCGCCGATCCCACGCTCACCCCGGAGGAGGAGGCGGCGAAGTACCTCGGGGAGAACGTGGCCGACGCCGCCGCCGCGCTCGAGGGCGCCCGCGCGATCCTCGTCGAGCGGTTCTCCGAGGAGCCCGACCTCATCGGCGGCCTGCGCGAGCGGATGTGGAGCCGCGGCGTGCTGGTGTCGAAGGTCCGCCCGGGCAAGGAGACCGGTGACATCGCGGCCGCCAAGTTCGCCGACTACTTCGACTTCTCCGAGCCGTTCACCTCGCTGCCGAGCCACCGGATCCTCGCGGTCTTCCGCGGCGAGAAGGAGGAGGTCCTCGACGTCACGCTGGAGCCGGACACCGAGGCCCTCGAGCCGGGGCAGCGCAGCGACTGGGAGACCCTGATCGCCGCGCACGTCGGGATCTCCGACCAGGGCCGGCCGGCGGACCGCTGGCTGGGCGACGTCGTGCGCTGGACCTGGCGCACCCGCATCCTGCTGCACCTGGGCATCGACATCCGGGTGCGGCTGCGCACCGCCGCGGAGGAGGGCGCGATCGGCGTCTTCGCCTCCAATCTGCGCGACCTGCTGCTCGCGGCGCCCGCCGGGACCCGGGCGACCATGGGCCTCGACCCGGGCCTGCGCACCGGCGTGAAGGTCGCCGTGGTCGACGCGACGGGCAAGGTCGTCGCCACCGACACCGTCTACCCGCACGAGCCGCGCCGGGACTGGAACGGGGCGCTCGCCACGCTCACCAGGCTGGCCACCGCGCACGGTGTCGAGCTGATCGCGATCGGCAACGGCACCGCCTCCCGGGAGACCGACAAGCTCGCGGGCGAGCTCGTGGCGATGAACCCGGGCCTGAAGATGACCAAGGTCGTGGTCAGCGAGGCCGGGGCGTCGGTGTACTCGGCCTCGGCGTACGCCTCCGCGGAGCTGCCGGACCTCGACGTGTCGCTGCGCGGCGCGGTCTCCATCGCCCGCAGGCTGCAGGACCCGCTGGCCGAGCTCGTCAAGATCGACCCGAAGTCCATCGGCGTCGGGCAGTACCAGCACGACCTGCCCGAGGCGGCGCTGTCGCGCTCGCTCGACGCGGTCGTCGAGGACTGTGTGAACGCCGTCGGCGTCGACCTCAACAGCGCCTCCCCGCCGCTGCTGCGCCGGGTGTCGGGCATCAGCGAGTCGCTGGCCGCGGCGATCGTGAACCACCGGGACGCGAACGGGCCGTTCCGCACCCGCACCGCGCTGGCCGACGTCCCACGACTGGGTCCGAAGGCCTTCGAGCAGTGCGCGGGCTTCCTCCGCATCCGGGGCGGGGACGAGCCGCTCGACATGTCCGGCGTGCACCCGGAGGCGTACCCGGTCGTCCGGAAGATGGTCGACGCGGCCAAGGTCGGCATCGAGGAGCTCATCGGCAACACCACGAAGCTGAAGAACCTGCAGCCGCAGCGGTTCGTCGACGACCGGTTCGGGCTGCCGACGGTGAGCGACATCCTCGCCGAGCTGGAGAAGCCCGGCCGCGACCCGCGCCCGGCCTTCCGCACGGCGACCTTCGCCGAGGGCGTCCACAAGATCGCGGACCTGCGCCCGGGCATGGTGCTCGAGGGCGTGGTCACGAACGTGGCCGCGTTCGGTGCGTTCGTCGACGTCGGCGTGCACCAGGACGGGCTCGTGCACGTCTCGGCGATGTCCAGCCAGTTCGTGTCGGACCCGCGCGAGGTCGTGAAGTCCGGCGACGTCGTCAAGGTCAAGGTGCTCGACGTCGACGAGGACCGGAAGCGGATCTCGCTCACCCTGCGGCTGGACGACGAGCCGGGCAGGGGCGCCGGCGGCGGCCGGCAGAACCGCGGGGGTGAGCGCGGTGAGCGCGGCCCGCGGGACCGGCAGGGCGGCGGCAAGGGCCAGGGCGGTCAGGGCGGCCGCGGCGGCCAGGGCGGTCAGGGTGGTCAGGGCGGCCGGGGTGGCCAGGGCCGGCAGGGTCAGGGCGGCCGGCAGGGCGGTCAGCGCAACCGGCAGGAGAAGCCCGCCCCGCTGAACAACGCGATGGCCGACGCCCTCAAGCGCGCCGGCTTCAAGTGACCCGGTGAGCAGCACGAACGGGACTCCCGCCCACTCGAGGTGAGCGGGAGTGCCGTTCGTGCATCCGGGTGGCCAACCGACGAGGCGCCGGGGTGCGCAGGTCGAAGGGCAGCGGGACGCTCACCCGGCCGAGGTTCCCCGGCGTGCGTGAACGGCGGGTGGAGTCGTGACCGGCGGCACGCCGGGCGCGCCCCGGGTCACAGGGCGGAACATCATCGCGGGGGGTCGTGTTGTACCCCGTGGCGGACGGCACGACCCGCCCGCCGTGATCCCCCGCGACCCGACGTGTGACAATGGGTGCTGTCGGCTGTCAGCGATGACGTCAGCCGAGAGCCCCATGGTCCTTGTCAGGCGGTAACCAGCCGCTCCGGGCCCGCGGGCTTCCCCGCGGGTGCGCCGTCCGTCCGGATGTCGGCCGGTCACCCCGCTGCGACGAGGACTTGAGTGAGCACTCTGCTGGACCTGCCCGAGAACGACATCACCGACTTCGAGGACGACCTCGCCGCCGACCGTGCGGACGGCGACGACCTCGAAACGGACACCGACACGGACACCGACACCGACGCCGCCGGTGGCGCCTTCGCCGAGCTGGGCCTGGCCCCCGGCATCCTGGGCGTGCTGGCCGAGCTCGGCTACGAGAGCCCCAGCCCGATCCAGGCCGAGGCGATCCCCTCCCTGATCGAGGGCCGCGACCTGCTGGGCCAGGCGGCCACCGGTACCGGCAAGACCGCCGCCTTCGCGCTGCCCATGCTGCAGCGGCTGAGCGAGACCGACCGCGGCGGCGAGCGCCGCCCCTACGGCCTGGTCCTCGCGCCGACCCGCGAGCTGGCCATGCAGGTCAACGACGCGATCACCCGCTACGGCTCGGAGATCGGCACCCGGGTGCTCGCCGTGTACGGCGGCGCCCCGATCGGCCCGCAGCTCGGCGCCCTCAAGCGGGGTGTCGACGTCGTCGTGGCCACCCCCGGCCGGGCGATCGACCTGATGAACCGCGGTGCCCTGTCCCTCGACGCGCTCGAGACCGTCGTGCTCGACGAGGCCGACGAGATGCTCGACATGGGCTTCGCCGAGGACATCGAGACGATCCTGCAGGCCACGCCGGAGACCCGGCAGGCGGTGCTGTTCTCCGCCACCATGCCGCGGCGCATCGAGTCGCTGGCCCGCGAGTACCTGCGGGACCCGGTGACCGTGCGCATCGCGCGCGAGGAGGTCCCGGCGGGCGAGGCGCCGCGCGTGCGGCAGACCGCCTACATGGTGCCGCGCACCCACACCACCACGGCGCTCGGCCGGATCCTGGAGCTCGAGCGGCCCACCGCCGCGATCGTGTTCTGCCGGACCCGGGCGGACGTCGACGCCGTCACCGAGACCCTCACCGCCCGCGGCCTGCGGGCCGAGGCGCTGCACGGCGGCATGGACCAGGAGCACCGCACCCGCGTCGTCGAGCGGCTGCGCTCGGGCCGCACGGACCTGCTGGTGGCCACGGACGTCGCCGCCCGCGGCCTGGACATCGAGCAGCTCACGCACGTGGTGAACCACGACGTGCCGAAGTCGCCCGAGGCCTACGTGCACCGCATCGGCCGGGTCGGCCGGGCGGGCCGCGAGGGCGTCGCGATCACGCTGGTGCCCTCCGGCGCGATCCGACACCTGCGCAACATCGAGCGGCTGATCGGCAAGAGCGTGCCGGTCGCCCCGGTGCCCACCGTCGCGGACCTCAAGCAGGCCCGGCTGGACCGCACGCGGGCGCAGCTGCGCGAGCAGATCGTCGCCGACCTGCGGGCGGACGCCGACGCGGACCCGGACGGCGTCCGGGCCATGATCGAGTCCCTGGCGACGGAGTTCGACCCGGCGGACGTCGCGGCCGCGGCCGTCCGGCTCGTCCGGGCGGGCACCACCACCGCCGACGACGAGATCGACATCCCGACGCTGTCGGCGCCGCGCGAGGGCCGGGGTCCGCGTGACCGCGGTGACCGTGGGCCGCGGGAGGGCCGTCCCGGCGGTCGCGGCCAGGGCGCCCGCCCGCCGAGGGCCGGTGCGACGCGGCTGTTCGTCTCCGCCGGCCGGGCCGCGGGCATCCGCCCGCAGGACATCGTGGGGGCGCTGGCCAACGAGTCGCGGCTGTCCGGCCGGGACATCGGGGCCATCCAGATCCACGAGCGGCACTCGCTGGTGGAGATCCCCGAGCACGCGGCGGACGACGTGCTGCGCTCGCTGCGCGGCGTCACCACGCTGAAGGGCCGGCGGGCCAACGTCCGCCGGGACCGCGCGACCAGCTAGTCCCGGTCGCCCCACAGACTGACCCGCGCACGGCCAAGGG